>JAOUJV010000113.1 GCA_029882995.1 Gammaproteobacteria bacterium
CCGATTCAAGATCATTGATGGTTGAAATATGCCTTTTAGGTATCACCAATACATGTGTAGGTGACTGCGGGTTGATATCACGAAACGCCAGCACGTCATTATCTTCATAAACAATATCCGGCGGGATCTCTCCCTTGACCATCTTGCAAAATAAACAATCAGACATGGTTTGCTCCTTTGTTAGTTTTATTTACATATCCAATAAAGGGGATTAGTTTTAAATTTTGTGCGATATTGTTATACAGTAATTCAAAAATTACGGGATAACAATGAGTCTGAAAATAAAGGTCCAGCCCGGTCAAAAACAATTTGTGGCACAACCACATGAAACCCTGCTGGAATCAGCTTTACGCTCCGGTCTGTCTCCTGCCTATAGCTGTAATAATGGCAGTTGCGGTGAATGCCGTGCAAGATTGATTTCCGGGGAACTGGGTGAGACCAGATTCCATGATTTTGTATTCAGCGAAGCAGATAAACAGGCGGGTTATTTTTTACTATGCCGTAACTGTGCAAAAACAGATCTGGATATAGAGTTTGCCGAAGCAAGTGGTGTCAATGATATTCCTCAACAGGAAATCAATGCCAAAATAAAGTCGATTGAAAAACTGAATGACCATGTCATGCTCGTTCGTGTGCGACTGCCACGCAGTCAAACATTTCGTTTTCTGGCAGGTCAGCAGGCCACCATTCAATTTCCTGATATCACACCGCGTAACAAATCTATTGCCAGTTGTCCCTGCATCACTCAGTTTATTGATTTTCATGTTGGCTACAATCAGGATGATCCATTCTCTGATTATATTTTCAATCAATTAAAAACCTCTGATCCGGTCACCATTACAGGCCCTGCCGGAGAATTTGTACTTGATGAGGAAAACATACAACCTAAAATTTTTGTTGCTTACGAGACCGGGTTTTCAGCAATTAAAAGCCTGATTGAACATGCTATTGGCATGGAGAAAACCGAGCCGATGTATCTTTACTGGCTGTCGCCTGATGAGAAAGGAATTTACATGCACAATTATGTGCGCTCATGGACAGACGCGCTGGATAATCTTTCCTACGTTGGTATTACCGGTTATGAAGAAAAACAATGTATTGAACAAGGCACCACAAAAATCATCACCGATTTTCCTGACCTCTCGGATTTTCAGGTTTACATGAGTGGCCCGGAAGCAAAAATGCAATGTATGATAGATACGATGATGAAGCATAAACTGAAGCAAGAAAACCTGTTTGTTGATGAGCAACAGCGTTTTTGAAACACCTCTGCATATAAATGCAAAATTACTTACCCCTCAATCAACTCTACCCCGTTTCCATCCGGATCACGACAAAACAAGGCACGACGACCGGACTTGCTCAAGGTATAAACCACATTGTTCTTTTCCAGCCTTGCCACTACCTCATCCAGCGAAGCAGCCAATAGTGCCGTATGCCGATCATGGCCACCATGTTCGGGTCTGCCTGTGACAGGATCAGGATTGGGTAACTCCAGTAAATGAATTTGTTGCGCGCCAACATTCAACCATGCACCAGGGTAACCCAGATCAGGCCGCGCCTGATCAACAGCAAGGCCTAATATATCTCGATAAAACCACAATGCCTGTTCAGTATCAGACACAATTACACTTACATGATGCAATGCCGTTACCACTATCTGTCTCCGCTTTCTCTATGGTAGGATTTATTCAACTCAATAATAACATTAAAAGACCAACATGAACGGCGTCTTCCTCGATACACAATCCCTCGATATTGGTGATCTGGATTTCAAAGCACTGAAAAAGGCTATTGGTAAATGGCAATTTTATGATGCTACCGAACCGGCTCAGACCAAGGAACGCATTAAACAGGCGGAAATTGTTGTCAGCAACAAAGTCATACTCGACAAGGAAACCCTTAAATCGGCCAAAAAACTCAAATTGATTTGCGTTGCCGCAACCGGTACCAACAACATCGATCTGGTAACTGCCAAAAAACTCAACATAGCTGTTTGCAATGTCATTGCCTATGCCACTCCTTCCGTAGTACAACATGTCTTTGCACTCATACTTGCACTGGCAACCAGACTCCCTGACTACCAACGCGCGGTACGCGAAAACCGTTGGCAATACAGCCAACAGTTTTGTTTACTCGACTATCCGATTGATGAAATCGCTGGCAAGACCATGGGTATTGTCGGTTTTGGTGAGCTTGGACAAGCTGTTGCCAAAGCCGCTGAAGCCTTTGGCCTGAAGGTACTGATTGCAAAACGCCCCGGCAGTAAAGACAAACAAAAAGCTCGAATTCCATTAAATAATCTATTGCCGCAAATTGACATCCTGACAATTCATACCCCACTCGCTGACAACACCAAAAACATGATTGGCAAAAAAGAACTCGCTCTCATGAAAGAGACTGCCATATTAATCAATACGGCACGGGGTGGTATTGTTGACGAACAGGCACTGGCTGATGCACTACGTAATGGAAAACTCGGTGGTGCCGGAGTCGACACCCTGACTCAGGAACCTCCGACCAATCAAAACCCGTTACTCGCACCTGACATACCGAATTTAATCGTGACACCGCATACTGCCTGGGCAAGCCGGGCTTCAAGACAACGATTACTGGATCAGGTTGCGGAGAATATTGAAGCCTTTAAAAAAGGTGAGCCAAGGAATATTGTGATTTAAACCACCGAGAATTTGGACTTCAGCTTTCGCCTTCCAGACTCGAAATGACAAATAATAATGAGAAGATAGTCTAAACTCTGTATGTTTTGACTAAAAATAACAAAAACCTCTACTTGGCGATTGATCAAGGTGGCCATGCCAGCCGGGCAATGCTATTCAATTCGAATGGTGAATGTATTGCACAACACACTGTCGCTATTGATACTCTTCATTCATGTGATCATTGTGTAGAGCATGACCCTGAACAGCTGATGCAATCCATATTGACTGCGATTGATCAGGTTGTGAATGATATTGATATAACAAATATCGTATCAGCCGGTCTGGCAACACAACGTTCCAGTATTGTGTGTTGGGACAGGGTCACCGGCAAAACCCTTTCTCCTGTAATCAGTTGGCAGGACACACGTACTGCGAGGAAAATCGAAACACTGTCTGATCAGGCTGAGTTTATTCACGCCGAAACCGGTTTGCGTTTATCTGCTCACTATGGTGCCAGCAAATTAAAATGGTGCCTTGAAAACCTGCCGGGAGTGCAATCTGCATTTGAATATAAACAACTGGCAATGGGGCCGCTGGCTTCTTTTATTGCCTATAAGCTCACACGTGAACATATGATGTTTGTTGATCCAACCAATGCAACACGCACCTTGCTCTACAACCCTGCTACCGGTAACTGGTCAAACAGTTTAATGGAATTGTTTGGTGTGCCGGAAAATGTACTGCCTGAGTGTGTGAATAATATTTCACGCTTTGGTCATATACAGATAAGGAATCACGCTGTTGAATTGAATACCGTGATTGGTGATCAACCCGCTGCGTTATTTGCCTATGGCAGTCCGCAAAAAGAAAAAGTGTATATCAATCTGGGTACCGGTGCATTTCTGCAAATGATTTGTTCGAGCTTACCAAAAGATTCAATGGGTTTATTAAAAAGTATTGCTTTTCACGATGGTTCAAAACCGGTCTATTCTATCGAAGGCACAGTAAACGGTGCAGGCAGTGCGTTACAGTGGATAGCCAATGTATTGAATCTTGCTGACTCTGATTTTTCGCTTAATGATATTCCAAACTCAGGCATACATGTTCCGCTCTTTATAAACAGTGTTTCCGGTCTGGGCTCTCCTTTCTGGCGCAGTGATGTTGAGCCACACTTTATTGGTGAAGGTAATGCGAAGGAAAAACTGCAATCAGTAGTAGAAAGTATTATATTTCTCATCGTAGAAAATCTGGAACTGTTCCAGAAGATAAAACGCTGTAATCAAATCGTTGTATCCGGCGGGATTTCAACATCTGATCGTTTTTGCCAACTGCTTGCAGATTTAGCTGGAAAACAGGTCTTACGCACCAGCATTACAGAAGCAACTGCACGTGGTACTGCATGGCTTTCAGCCGGACAACCGGCAAACTGGCCTAAACCTGAAATAACATTACAGTGCAAGCCTGAAGACAATCCGGAACTGCTTAACCGTTATATACAATGGCAAGAGGCAATGGAGCGGGTTTTATCTCGTTAGTAACTGGACAACAAGCCAATCTGGCAAGATAATGCTGTATGTCCATGTTATTGCGCACACTCATCCTGCTTGCCGTTATCTTTCTCTCGGCGTGTTCAACCAACAAATTTATGGTGACTGCATCCCTGCCTCTATTCAAGGGTGGTATTGTCGCAATTAACCATGAATCTGATCTGATTCTGGCGGAAGCTGCCATGCCTCCTAATATCGAAATGCTTGAGGCATTACTGGTGCTTGATCCCGAGAACATACAGCTTCGATCATATGGTGCCCAAGCCTACTACGGATACACTTATGGATTTGTAGAAGACACGGATCTGGAACGCGCATCAAATCTTTATTATCGTGGTTTTAAACATGGCCTGCAGGCACTGAAACTGCTGGGGCTCAATGAACCGCTTGAAA
This sequence comes from Gammaproteobacteria bacterium, assembly GCA_029882995.1. Taxonomy (GTDB): domain Bacteria; phylum Pseudomonadota; class Gammaproteobacteria; order DAOVJZ01; family DAOVJZ01; genus DAOVJZ01. Next base: position 4,601 of record JAOUJV010000113.1, read on the forward strand.
AAATATCTTTCGAACGCTTTGAACAATTTGCTGCCACACTGGAAAAGGAATCAGTACCTTTAATTTTCTGGACAGCTTCATGCTGGGCCAAGTGGATTGATCTGAATCGCTCCAGCCCTTCTATTGTTTCCCAGTTACCAAAAACAACGGTACTGATGAATCGTGTGCTGGATCTGGATGAGTCTTATCATTATGGCAGCGTGCATATTTTCTTTGGTGTTTATTATGGCAGTGTTCCTGAAATGATGGGTGGTAATATCAAGATTTCACAATCGCACTTTGACCGCGCACGCGCGATTAACAAGGCACAGCTTTTAATGACAGATGTGTTGCAGGCTCAGTATCTGGAACGACAACGTCTCAATCGTGCCGCTTTTCATACCTTGCTGACAAGAACCATTAATCTTAAGGAACCACTCCTGCCTGAACTTGCGCTGGTTAATGCCATTGCGCGCAAAAAAGCCCGTCTGTTATTAAAGAAGGAAGACGAATGGTTTTAAGGCGATTCTTTTTCGCAATACTATTGCTGGCATTTTCAATTAATTGTCAGGCCGCTGAATACATTTTAAAACTGGCTACACTGGTTCCGCCTGATACTTCATGGACCAGCGTTATTCACGACTGGAACAAGGAATTACAGCAAAAAAGTAATGGCCGGTTAAAAATAAAATTATATGCCGGTGGTGTTATGGGTGATGAACCGGTTGTGATCCGCAAGATGCGTACACGCCAGTTGCACGGCGGCATATTTACCGGTTATGGCATTGGTCGCATGTATTCGCCGGCACGTGTACTGGAAATGCCTTTTCTCTTCAGAAATACCGATGAATCCGATTTTGTACGCAGTCAGCTCATGCCTGAATTTGAAAAAGGCTTTCGCGAAAATGGATATGAATTACTCGGCTGGCCGGAAGTCGGGTTTGTTCATCTGTTTTCAAAAAGGCCGATTGAATCTATTGATGATTTAAAACAATCACGCATCTGGCTTTGGCAAGGCGATGTACTGGCTGAGGCATTCTTCAAGGTGGCTGATGTTGACCCCATACCGCTTTCAATTATTGATGTGTATTCCCAAATATCCGCGATCAGGGGAAGCATTGATACTATCTATGCCCCACCCTTTGGTGCCATTGCGATGCAATGGCACACCAGAGTCAAATACGCATCCCGTATTCCTTTTACCAATGGCATTGGTGGACTTGTTGTGTCACGCAGTTTCTTTGACCGGTTACCCGCTGATCTGCAAACCCTGCTCAAATTGACAGGTCGTGAAACCGGACAAAAAATCGCTGATATTGCCAGGCGGGACAATGAGGAAAGCTTGCAAATACTCAAAGACAGCGGCATTACTTTTACTTGGGACTGGTCATCAACCGAAATAACGGAATTCAACCGATTACGCGATGCAGCGGCAACCCAGCTTGTAAAAAGCGGCTATTTCCCTGAAACTGTATTTAACAGAACAAAAAATCTGATCAACAGTTACAGGAAAAAGGTTGCGCGTGAAGCTACTGGCCCGGATTCTCAATCCCGTTAGGGATTTTCTATTTAGTCTGGAAAAATTTGTCGCCGGGCTAAGCCTGCTTGGCCTGTTACTGCTTTCCCTTTTTCAAATACTGGCGCGTGACCTGTTTAATACCGGCTTCCCTTCTATCGAGATTTTAATCCGCCATCTTGTCCTTATTGTGATCTT
>JAOUJV010000028.1 GCA_029882995.1 Gammaproteobacteria bacterium
ATATAGTGTATTACGTAATGCATTAATGGAATCAACCGGCACAACCGAGCGCACGTCATTACCGGTATATTCATCTAAACCCACATCCCGATTTGCTGTTGCCGAGCAAATAAATAATTACGGTGAGTTGATTGATACAGAACAGAAACCGGGAACGTCATATCCACTGGGAGAAGCGAAGACCTTTATCCAGCAACGTTATATTGTGGCGGAGAATCAGGATGGTCTGGTTCTGATTGATTATCAGCATGCGCGTGAACACCTGATCCTCACCGGTTTGCAGAAGAAGGAAATTGAAACCTTGCCCCTGTTGTGGCCGTTGTCTGTCAATGTATCGGAACAGGAAGCCGACGTGTTTGAACAGCGCAGGGTGCTGGTAGAAGAATCAGGATTTGAAATGGATCGTATCGGGCCTGAATCGATACTGGTTCGTAAGTTACCGGTCGTGTTTCGTGATTCAAACCATGAACGAGTAGTACAAGGCTTATTGGTGGAATTGGCGAGTGACACGGATAAAGCGCAATTGCAGATAGCATTGTCGCGTTATGGTGCCGAGATTGCATTGACCAGCGAACCGGCACTTGAAACCCTGAACGAACTGTTAAGAGAATTGGAAAAATCAGATTTGGCTAGCCTCAAAACACAGACACATCCGGTCGTGCGAGAATTGTCGGCTGATGAAATTGAAAGATTGTTTGTCTCTTGAATACAGATACTTTACCCCCCGCCATTTTCCTGATGGGCCCCACTGCCTCGGGCAAGACTTCGCTCGCCGTTGATCTGGTGCGGCATTTGCCCTGTGACATTATCAGCGTTGATTCAGCCCTTGTTTATAAAGGCATGGACATCGGTACTGCGAAACCGGATGCGAAAACCCTGAATGAAGCACCGCACCGGTTAATCGATATGCTCGATCCGAGTGAATCCTATTCAGCCGCACAGTTTCGTGAGGATGCCTTGCGTGAAATGACAGACATTACGAGTCAGGGGCGTATTCCTTTATTGGTTGGCGGCACCATGTTGTATTACCGCGCCTTGCAATACGGTCTGTCTGAAATGCCGTCCGCCAATCCGGAAGTCAGGGCAAAGCTGGATGCCGAGGCAGAAGAAAAGGGTTGGGCACATATGCATTCAAAACTGGCTGAAGTTGATCCGGAAACAGCAGAGCGGTTACATCCGAATGATCCCCAGCGTATCCAGCGTGCACTGGAGGTCTATGAGATTACCGGCATGCCAATGTCGGCATATCATCGTGATCAGCAATCCGACCCGATTCCATACCGCATCATCAAGCTGGCGGTATTGCCGGAAGATCGCGCGATCTTGCATGAGCGTATATCACAACGTTTTGATGACATGCTGGCACAAGGCTTCATGGACGAGGTGAAACAGCTTTATGAACGAGGTGATCTGCACACCAACATGCCGGCGATTCGAACAGTAGGGTATCGTCAGGCGTGGGAATACCTCGAAGGCAAATGGACATATGAGGAAATGATCGAAAAAGCCAAGACAGCCACCCGAAATCTGGCCAAACGTCAGCATACCTGGCTACGTTCAGAACAAGATGTGACCTTTTTTGAATCCACCGACTCAGAAATTTTATCCAAAGTCTTGAAATTACTGGAGGAACTTCCCAAATAACCGATAAGAGAGCTATACTTCGTTAAAGTGGTTTGTGGTGGAAGTGGAGAGAACCCATAAAAAGCATTAGATAATGCTTATAATAATATGATAATAAAGGAGAAAAAGGATGACAAAAGGGCAATCATTACAAGACCCTTTTCTTAATGCTCTGCGTAAAGAACGGGTTCCGGTTTCAATATTTTTAGTGAACGGAATAAAACTACAAGGCCAAATCGAGTCATTTGATCAGTTTGTGGTGCTACTGAAGAACTCAGTAAGCCAGATGGTGTACAAACATGCAATCTCTACAGTGGTTCCAGCCAAGAATGTCAAAATTCCACATGGCGATAGCGACGGCGGAGAACCAGGTAATACCTGAAAATTCAATAAACGGGGGTAGTTTGCTTGTTTGAGCGCCCCCAGACCGGTGAACGTGCTGTCCTCGTTCACCTCGAATTTCCTTTTGCAGCCCAACGTGAAGAACTGGACGAGTTTCGGGAACTGGTAGTCTCTGCCGGTGCTGAACCTGTTGCGGTTATCGTGGGCTCGCGCAAGACTCCGGATCCCAAATTCTTTGTTGGCACTGGCAAGGTGGAAGAAATCCGTGACGCCATTATCAACAACGAGGCCGAGGTCGTGCTGTTTAATCATGCGCTATCACCGGCACAGGAACGTAACCTCGAACGCGAACTTAAATGCCGGGTGCTCGATCGTACCGGACTGATTCTGGATATTTTTGCCCAGCGCGCCCAGACCCACGAAGGTAAGTTACAGGTCGAGCTGGCACAACTGGTGCATATGTCGACAAGACTGGTGCGTGGCTGGACTCACCTTGAACGTCAGAAAGGGGGTATCGGTCTGCGAGGACCAGGTGAAACCCAGCTCGAAACTGACCGTCGGTTACTGAATGACCGCATCAAGCAAATCAACAAGCGTCTGGAAAAGGTGCAAAAGCAACGCGATCAGGGGCGACGTTCACGTCGTCGTGCTGATATACCCACGGTGTCACTGGTCGGCTATACCAATGCCGGTAAATCAACCTTATTTAATCGTTTAAGCGGCGCGTCCGTTTTTGCCGCAAACCAGTTATTCGCCACACTCGATCCAACTTTGCGCCGACTGGAATTGCCTACCGGCCAACCGGTGATTATCGCCGATACGGTTGGGTTTATTCGTCACTTGCCCCATGATCTGGTTGCTGCATTTCGTTCCACACTGGAAGAAACGCGTCAGGCGGATGTGTTATTGCATGTTATCGATGCACACGATGAAGAACGTCAGGATCGCATAGAGCAGGTCAATGAAGTGTTGCATGAAATTGGTGCACAGGATGTGTATCAGATACAGGTGTATAACAAGATTGATTTAATGGACGATGCCGGTGCCCATCTGGAACGTGATCTGGAAAACAGGGTTATTCGGGTATGGTTATCTGCCGTAACCGGTGAGGGCATTGATTTACTGCAACAGGCGCTGGCCGAAGTGTTTCAGGAAGAAATTTTCCACGAATGGATACGACTGGGGGCGGCAGATGGTCGTCTGCGCTCACGCCTGTTTGATATGGGTGCTGTACGTAATGAACGCATTGATGAAGCAGGTAACTGGCTACTCGAAATCGAGCTGCAAAAGCGGGATTTGAATATTCTCACCAGAGAAGAGGGTATTCAATTACCCCTGATAAATGAAGCCGCAGAAACCGGCTGATTTCGCTTAATTTTTCGACATTCCACAAAACCACACCAATTCACAATATCTGATAGAATGTTGCCTCTGTAATTACAAAAAAACAGTGGGGAGCATCACTTATGGCCTGGAATGAACCAGGAGGTAACGGCAAGGATCCTTGGGGTAATCGCGGTAGCGGTAATCAGGGACCACCGGATCTTGATGAAGTATTCAAAAAGTTTGGTGACAAGCTGAACAGTATTTTTGGCGGTGGCAAAGGCGGCAGTGGTTCCGGCGGTGAAAGTGGCCGACCAACATCTCCTTCCAACAGCAGTATGTTTTCAATCGCCATCATCGTACTGGTTGTTTGGCTGGCGTATGACTCTGCCTATATTGTTCAACAGGCACAGCGCGGTGTGGTTTTGCGTTTTGGTGAATACGCCACAACTATTCAGCCCGGTTTGAATATTCGTTTCCCTCGTCCGATTGAAAATGTACTTATTGTTAACGTTGATCAAGTACGCACAATTGAAGTCGGTTATCGTTCAACCCCCGGTGGTCGTACTACAGCAGATCAACCCGGTGAAGCATTGATGTTGACTCAGGACGAAAATATTATTGATATCAAGTTTGCGGTTCAATATAAGGTAAAGGATGCGAAGGATTACTTATTCAACGATTACAATCCGGATTTAACATTGCGCATGGCAACAGAAAGCGCCATTCGTGAAATTATCGGTAAACGTAAAATGGATTTTGTCCTGACCGAAGGTCGTGGCGATGTTGCCAATACTGCACAAAAACTGATTCAGGAAATTGTTGATCGTTATGGTACAGGTTTGATCGTTACCAACCTGAATATGCAGGATGCCCAGCCACCGGAAGAAGTACAGGATGCATTCGCTGATGCCGTGAAGGCGCGAGAAGATGAGCAACGTTTGAAGAACGAAGCCGAAACCTATTCCAATGATATTTTACCAAAAGCGCGTGGTGCAGCCGCACGCCAATTGGCTGAAGCCAATGCCTACAAGGAACAAATCATTGCGAACTCTACCGGTGAAGCAGATCGTTTCAGTCAGTTACTGCGTGAATATGAAAAGGCACCATCAGTAACGCGTGAACGTCTCTATATAGAAACAATGGAATACGTGCTGGCCAATTCGAGCAAGGTCATGGTTTCCATGAAAAAGGGCAACAACTTCTTCTATATGCCGCTGGACAGTGTCATGAAAAATTCGGGTAATAGTTCTGGTCCGGATGTGGCATCGCAGTTGCTGCCTAGCATCATAAATCAGCAGCCATCCGGTTCCAAGAACACGAGTGATAACCTGACCCGTTTTCGCGATAGCTATCGTGAAAGGAGTACTCGCTAATGAATCCTGTTAAATCACTATCATTAATAGCCTTGCTTGGTGTTGTCCTGCTGGCTTCATTTTCTATTTTTACGGTCAATGAACGTGAAAAAGCGATTAAATTCCGTTTGGGTGAAATTATCCGTGATGATTTCACACCGGGTCTGTATTTTCAGGTTCCATTTATCAATAACGTACGCAAGTTTGATGCTCGTATCCAGACACTGGATTCCGGTGCGGAACGTTATCTGACCAAGGAAAAGAAAAACGTCGACGTGGATTCGTTTGTAAAATGGCGCATTGATGATGTAGCAAAATTCTATACATCACTCGGTGGCAATTATGCACGAGCCAATAATCGTCTCGCACAAATCATTAATGATTTCCTGCGCGACGAGTTTGGTAAACGTACTATTCAGGAAGTGGTTGCCGGTGAACGTAAAGAGATCATGGCGATTCTGACTGAAAAGGCGAAAAAGGAAGGTGGCGCATTTGGTCTTGATATTATTGATGTGCGTATCAAGCGCGTCGATTTACCACGCGAAGTCAGTAACTCGGTTTATTTGCGTATGCGCGCAGAGCGTACCCGTGTTGCGACCGACCTGCGCTCAAAGGGCGCGGAAGCGGCAGAAAGAATCCGTGCTGATGCAGATCGTCAACGGGCAATTATTCTTTCTGAAGCCTATCGTGATTCTGAAAAGATAAAAGGTAAAGGAGATGCGACTTCGGCAGATATTTATGCCAGGGCGTATAACAAGAACCGTGAATTCTATTCGTTCCATCGTAGCTTAAACGCGTATCGTTCAACATTTAATAACAAGAATGATGTGATCGTGCTGGATGCGGATTCGGAGTTCTTTAAATATTTTAGTGGTCAGAAACAAAAGTAGACATAAGCTTCAGCATAAAAAATACAGCAAGCTTGTGCCTGCTGTATTTTCACGTCTGGATTTGAAACATGTGGACTGAGTTATTATCCGCATTGGCTTTGTTGCTGGTTTTGGAAGGTATATTGCCGTTTTTGAATCCGACCGGAATGCGCAAGACCATGCGCATGTTGAGCGAGATGGATGACAAGACATTACGTGTCACCGGATTTTTCACCATGATTGCCGGTGCAATATTACTTTATATAGTTAGAACATAAACATGAAAAACCGTTGGTTATTACCCGAAGGCATTGACGAACTGCTGCCACCACAGGCAGAGCAGGTCGAAGCCATGCGCCGCAATCTTCTCGACATGTACAAGTCGTGGGGTTATGAGCTCATTATGCCGCCGTTTGTTGAGTTTCTGGATTCACTATTGACCGGAACCGGAAACGATCTCGACCTGCAAACATTCAAACTGACCGATCAAGTTACCGGCCGTACTATGGGTGTGCGTGCTGATATGACACCACAAGCTGCACGTATTGATGCACACAGCCTGAAACGTGAAGGCCCGGTACGTCTTTGTTATATGGGAACGGTATTACGTACCCGTCCCGAGACACAGGGCGGAACGCGCAGTCCGTTACAAATCGGTGCCGAGCTTTATGGTCACTCTGGTGTTGAAAGTGATATCGAAATCCTGCAACTCATGCTGGAAACTCTGAAAGTCGCAGGCGTAAATGGTGCACATGTCGATCTGGGGCATGTCGGTATTTTCCGTGGACTGGCACGTCAGGCCGGACTCAATGAAGATCAGGAAGCCGCGATGTTTGATGCCTTACAACGCAAGGCCTTGCCGGAGATCAATGCGCTGTTGGCGGACTTTGGTGTAGCCTCCAAGATTCAGGGTATGTTCAAGGCACTGGTTGAACTGAACGGGGATGCGAGTGTTTTGCAAACTGCACGCAAACTGCTGAAAGAGGGCAGTGGTGATGTCAGTAATGCGCTGGATGAATTGATCAAGATTCAGGAACGGGCACAACAGGCAGTACCCGATACCCAATTGTATTTTGATCTGGCTGAACTGCGTGGTTACAACTACCACACCGGTGTTGTGTTTGCCGCATATGTGCAGGGACTGGGCCAATCCGTTGCGCAAGGTGGCCGCTATGATGAAATCGGTTCTGTGTTTGGGCGTGCGCGTCCGGCGACCGGTTTCAGTGTGGATTTGAAATCATTAATCACAGGCAGTAACGAGCAATCAAAAAATGCCGTTTTTGCGCCAGCCGGTGACGATGCCGGTCTGATTGATGCGATTAATGGTCTGCGTGCGCAGGGGGTTATCGTGATTAGGGAATTGCCGGGTCAAAACAGCGATGCGCAGGCAATGGGTTGTAATCGAATTTTGTTCCAGTGCAAGAACGGCTGGGAAGTGAAAAACATATAAAAAGTCTCCGTTCGTGGTGAGCTTGTCGAACCATGAAGACCCTTCGACAGGCTCAGGGCGAACGGATAGGTAAAATATTTAAACCTTTATAACAGGCATCTAAAAATGGGAAAAAGTGTAGTCGTAATCGGTACCCAATGGGGTGATGAAGGGAAAGGCAAGATCGTTGACTTGCTGACAGATCGTGCACAAGCCGTTGTGCGTTTTCAGGGTGGACACAATGCGGGTCACACACTGGTTATTGGTGACAAAAAAACCGTTTTACATCTGATTCCATCAGGTATCTTGCGTGACAATGTACAGTGTCTTATCGGTAATGGTGTGGTGTTAGCCCCTGATGCATTGTTAAAAGAAATGAACATGCTGGAAGAAAACGGCGTACCGGTACGTGAACGTTTGCGCATCAGTGAAGCCTGTCCTTTGATTCTTTCCTATCACGTTGCACTGGATCTTGCGCGTGAAAAGGCGCGTGGTAAAAAGGCGATTGGCACTACCGGTCGTGGTATTGGTCCTGCCTATGAAGACAAGGTTTCACGCCGTGGTTTACGTCTGAATGACTTGTTCCATCGTGAACGTTTTGCCGCCAAGCTCGGTGAAGTGCTCGACTATCACAACTTTGTACTGAAAAACTATTTCAAGTGCAATACCGTGGATTTCCAGAAAGTGCTGGATGATTCCTTAGCCATGGTAGATATTTTACAACCTTTGGTTGCCGATGTGCCGGATGAATTGATTAAGTTACGTAATGCGGGTTCCAACATCATGTTCGAAGGCGCACAGGGTACATTGCTCGATATCGATCAGGGTACTTATCCATTCGTAACGTCATCTAACACTACCGCCGGTGGTGCAGCGACAGGCAGTGGTGCAGGGCCACGTACTCTTGATTATGTACTGGGTATTACCAAGGCCTACACAACACGCGTCGGTGCTGGTCCATTCCCGACCGAACTGTATGACGGTGTTGATCTGAATGATGAAATTGGTGCTTATCTTGCCAAACAAGGACATGAGTTCGGCTCCACCACGGGGCGTCCACGTCGTTGTGGCTGGTTTGATGCCGTTGCGCTCAATCGTTCTATTCACCTGAACAGCTTGTCAGGCATTTGTTTGACCAAACTCGATGTGCTTGATGGACTGGAACAGGTACGTATTTGTGTCGGTTACGATATTGACGGCACACGCGTTGATACACCACCGATTGGTGCCGAGGCATTTGAAAAATGTGTGCCTGTCTATGAAGACATGCCGGGCTGGAAGGAATCCACTATTGGTGCCAAGAGTCTGGATGCATTGCCGCAAGCCGCAGTCGATTACATTAACAAGATTGAGGAAGTGACGGGTACACCGGTAGATATTATCTCCACTGGACCGGAACGCAATGAAACCATCATCAAGCGTCATCCATTTGATTAATCGCAATGCTTAAAGACATGGACAAGCCGCAACTCATTGCCAGACGTAATGAATTGCGTGCCCGTCTTGAAGCGATAGAAAACGATTACCGGAAAGGGCTTGATCCGGATTCAAAGGAACGCGCCGTCCAGCTTGAAAATGCCGAAGTACTGACTGGTATTTCCAAAGCAATCAGTGAAGAGTTGCAACAGATCGAAGAAGAGTTAGCTAAACATATATAGGCTAATATGCCCGTTATTTATTCCATCATAGAATCCCGCTTCCATCCTGATTTCTCCGCGTTATACAACGAACTAAAACTAACAGAAATCCGCTTTTCTGCCATTCGCAAGGCCATCAGCGAACTCAAGAAAACACCACCGGATTTTGTCGTCGCTGAATTCTTCTATGGCTACGGTAATAACTACGCCGGCGTAAACGTCAGCAACCTGGATGTATTCCTGCACAGCCTGCAAAAGTACGCACCACAGGCCAAAGTAATCGTATTGGTCAGTAAGGAAGAACGACAGTTCGTTGACAAGCTGGCCGCGCTGTTTAAATTACACGCCATATTCACCTTACCGGTTAACGCAAATGACATGAGGAAATCCATCAGTGGCAAAGACTAATCCATGCCCATGTGGTTCAAACAAGGAATTCACGGATTGTTGTGCGTGCTATATTCACGGCGATGAAACCGCACCCACCGCCGAAACACTCATGCGTTCGCGTTATACCGCTTACACATTACTAAACGAAGCCTATATTTTAAAAACATGGCATGAGTCAACACGACCTGACACACTGGCAATGGCACAGGATCAATTTATCAAATGGACTGGCCTGACAGTCAAATACACAGAAAAGGGCGGCATCGATGATAACGAAGGTATTGTCGAATTTGTCGCACGCTACAAACTCAACGGCAAGGCAGAAAAGATTCACGAAGTCAGTCAGTTTGAAAAACATAATGGCCAATGGCTTTATGTAAAAGAAAAGGCAGGGTAGGAGAGATAATGGATTTTCTGGTCACACTCACATTGGTTGTCGGCATCCTTTACTGGTGGGACACCGCACGCAGTAAGGAAGTTGCCCGCATGGTGGCAAAGCACGCCTGCAATGAAGCCAATGTCTCCTTTCTGGATGATACCGTCGCGTTATCAGGCACCTGGTTCAAACGCAACCCACAGGGAACCATCATGCTTCACCGAAGATACAAGTTTGAATTCACCAGTGATATAGACATGCGCTATTCAGGCGAAGTCATCATGCTGGGCAGTCAGGTTGAACATATTGATATGGATGCCTATCGGATGAACTGACGATCACTACATGTGAGATATAGTGGTCGGGGAAGCCGAAATTTTCAGGGTAAATAGTTTAGAATGAGTCTGCTGTCGACCCTTAGCGGACATTTATATTTTGATTTCAGTTACCTACAAGACAAGCTTCTGTTCTAATTTGACTGTAAATACAGTTAGTTGATCACTCACTAAACATAGGTGTATGATTCCAGTCATAGGACGGCTCGGTAAACAAAAATAAATAATACTGAGCCAATACAAAAGGGGGAGTTATGTCTATTAAAGCTGTTAGGCATTTGTTGTGTGCCTGTTTGTTGTTTTCTTTTGCTCATATTTCTAATGCAGCTCTTATTTCTCGTTTAGGTGGTTTAGCTTATTACGATACTGACGCTAATCTAACTTGGCTTGCTGATGCCAATTATGCTCAGACTAGTGGTTATGATGTTGATGGTCTTTTGAGTTGGTCTGAATCCAATACTTGGGTAGCTGGATTAAATATCAATGGTGTTACTGGCTGGAGACTACCTGACACGGTACAACCTGATTTAAGCTGTAGTTCTCAAGCTGTTGCTAGTTGGGGCTACAATTGCACTGGTAGTGAGATGGGCAATTTGTTCCACAATGTGTTGGGTGGTATCACAAACATATCAATCGCGACTACCCATAATGCTAACTATGATCTATTTTCGAATGTGCAGACTGGCCATATTCAGTCCGGCTACTATTGGTCGGCTACGGAGTACCAGCTCAATACCGACAACGCATTTATTTTCAGTTTCAGCGAAACTTACCAAGGTACCTTTGCCAAGACAGAAGGTTTTTTTGCATGGGCTGTCCAAACGGGAGATGTTGGTGCCTCTATTGTTCCAATTCCCGCCGCTGTCTGGTTATTTGCTTCTGGTCTGATTGGATTAGTTGGTTTCGCTAGGCGAAATAAAATATTAAATCTAACTTAATATTTAGAAAAAGTGGGGTCAGAGAACAATTGTTTCTAATATATAGAGAATATTGCTCTCTGACCCAATTAGTTGGCAATTTATTATAAATATTAATGATAATAGTAACTTAATTAAGGGGAAAGCAATGATAATTAGACACTTGATGACCGGAATTCTAGCTCTAATAACAACTACTTCACATGCTTATACTGTTTCCGAAGGGTCTGGAATATTCACGGATTTCTCCAATGATAGTGTAATGCCTACATATACAGGTTTACTTGATATTGGTAGCAATAGTATTTCAGGTTCTACTTCATTTATAGGAAGTGCTGCGGACACAGATTACTTTTCATTCGCTGTGCAGTCTGGTAGTAAGCTAACATCACTTGTTACTGATTATGTGTCGGATGATTATTTTCATGTGTCAGTAGGTTTGTATGAAATTCAAGCCGCTGATAGCCTATCTTTTTTAGGTGGTTTTAGGTTGGGTGATGCCTATTTTGATGTTGTGAACCCAGTGCTCTCAAGTGGTACCAATATACTCACTTACCTGGGATTCGATAGCCTAGAATCTAGCGAATATGCGATTGGTCTAGCTGGCTTCACAAAGCGAGGTGGCTATGATGTCAATCTAGATTACACATTTACAGCAAATACCAGTCCCGTTCCGTTGCCATCAACTGCTTGGTTATTCGTGGTTGGTCTTGCGGGTCTCCTCAAAACTGCATGGAAGCATAAAAGCAAATAAAAAGCACATCGAAGCAATGGGGTCAGACTGCTCTTAACTGAGTGTCCGGAGTATCGGGGTAGAGCCAGACTCGATTGATTCTATTTTAGGTGTCACGAAGAACAACTAACCTCAATTCCCCCAGCCCAATCCGGTGGTACCTCGGCATAATGTGCCATGTCAGGGTGTTCATCATACGGATTGTGCAATAGCGTCATTAATCGTTCCACTTCTGAATAGTCCTTATCCCTTTCTGCCTTTTCAATCGCGATTTGTGCCATGTAGTTGCGCAGTACATATTTTGGATTGGTTTTTTTCATGGCCTGTTGACGCTCACTGTCTGTTGTGGCTTCCTGTGCAAGCAGGTTGCGATAATCTCCCAGCCATTGATCAAAGCGTTCGCGGTTTATAAAGTGATCGCGTAATGCGGTGTCCGCCGGTGTTGTGTTGGTTTCAATATCGCACAGTTGGCGGAACAGGCGAGTAAAGTCGGTACGGCTTTGTTTCATTTGATCCAGTAGTTCGTTCACCAGTGTTGCGACTTGTTCTTCGTTTTGGGTCAGCCCCAGTTTTTGTGCCATCAATGCATAGTAATGTTGCATAAAGATGTCCTGATATTTTTCCAGTGCAGCCTTGGCGGCGTCGACTTCCAGTACCGGTAACATGGCCTGTGCCAGGCAACTGACATTGAACAATCCAATCTGCGGTTGTTGGCCAAAGGCATAACGGCCTTCATGGTCGGAGTGATTACAGATAAAGCCCGGATCATAGGCCTCGACAAAACCGTAAGGACCGTAGTCGAGTGTGAGTCCGAGGATGGACATGTTATCGGTATTCATCACGCCATGCGCAAAACCCACGGACTGCCATTGGGCAATTAGTTTTGCCGTGCGTTTGATGACTTCCTGTAACAGTGACAGGTAGGGATCGGCATGATCCTTTAATTCAGGATAATGATGTTCGATCACATAATCAGCCAGTGTGCGAATGTGCTCATGTTGATCGCGATAGAAAAAGACTTCAAACGAACCAAAGCGCACATGACTCGGTGCCAGTCGTGTGAGCATGGCGCCGGTTTCTATTTGTTCGCGATAGACTTCGTCTTTACTGCCGATGAGACACAGTGCGCGTGTGGTTGGGATGCCGAGTCCATGCATGGCTTCACTGCATAGATATTCACGAATGGTGGAGCGCAATACCGCGCGGCCATCGCCCATGCGCGAGTAGGGTGTCTTGCCACTGCCTTTTAACTGGATCTCCCATTTCTCGCCACGCGTGTTGGTGGTTTCACCGAGCATCAATGCGCGGCCATCACCAAGTTGCGGTACATAGTGACCGAACTGGTGACCGGCATAGAGCATGGCAATGGGATCGTCTTTTCCGAGCGGCAGTTTACCGGAAAGGATATTAGCCAGTTGCTGTGGGTCGGTGTCTGGATTCAGATCAAGCAACTCAGCCGCATGCCGGTTGAAATGCACGATTTCAGGTTGGGATATAAACGGTTCCGGTTTAACGCGCGAGAAGAAGGTTTCGCCTAGCTTGGCAAAGGTGTTGGTCAGCGGGAGTGCATTGAGTGTGTGTTTCATAATCATGATTCTATGGGCAGAACCATGTATTATCTATATTAATGGTATGAGTTAAGTGGGTATTCCCCGGCTAGTATTAATTCACACAAATATTGATGAGATTCCCGCCTTAGCGGGAATGACGGTAACAGAGTAAATGCTACAAATATCAACACACGTATCTATCCCCGACAAGGAAATCGAACTCAGCGCAATTCGAGCGCAGGGGGCGGGTGGTCAGAATGTGAACAAGGTGTCGAGTGCTGTGCACCTGCGCTTTGATATTGGCCGTTCATCCTTGCCTGATTTTTATAAAAACCGGTTATTGAAACTAAATCATCACAATATTACCAAAGACGGCCTTATTATTATCAAGGCACAGCGTTATCGTACGCAGGAGAAAAATCGGGAAGAGGCATTAAATCGACTGCAGGCGCTGGTTAAAAGTGTGGCCGTAACGCAAAAAAGACGCATTGCGACCAAACCAAGCAAGACAGCAAAAACCAAACGGATGGATAAAAAGACCAGACGTGGTAAAGTAAAATCCATGCGTAAGAAGGTAATACCGGATTAAATAACAAGGTTTAGATATTGGATATACTCACACAGGGTCTGCTGGGTGCAACACTGGCGCAGTCGCAGGCAAAGCAGGAACATATTCGTCATGCAACGATAATCGGGTTTGCGTCCGGTTTGCTGGCCGATGCCGATGTTCTGATTCAGTCATCGAGCGATCCGATGTTAACAATCGAGTTTCATCGACACTTTACCCATTCAATCTTTTTTATTCCTTTTGGTGCGTTAATTGCGAGCTTGCTGTTATGGGTGTTTTTCAGAAACAGGCTGAAGTTTAAACAGGTTTATCTGTTTTCCCTGCTGGGATATTCGCTCAGTGGTTTTCTGGATGCCTGCACCAGTTATGGTACGCATTTGTTCTGGCCGTTGATGCAGGAACGGCTGTCCTTCAATATTATTTCAATTATTGATCCGGTCTTTACGTTGGCATTGCTAATTGCGGTGATACTGTCTTTAAGAAGGAAAGTGTTTGCACCGGCGCGTATGGGGCTGTTGTTTGCCGGACTTTATATGCTGGTTGGCTGGACCCAGCATGAGCGTGCTGCTGATGTGATGCAGGATATAGCCAGTCAGCGTGGACATGTGATTGAAAGGGGAGTGATCAAACCAACATTAGGTAATTTGCTGGCCTGGCGTTCTGTGTATCAACACAAAGACAGGCTGTATATTGATGGTGTGCGTGTTGGTCTGTTGGCGGAAAATAAATTCTATCAGGGCACGTCGGTTGAATTGTTTAAGCCGGAAATCGATTTTCAGTATATGCCAAAGGAGCTGGCGCTTTATCAGGATATATTGCGCTTTATCCGGTTCTCAGATGGATATGTTGCTATCCATCCGGAGACACCGCATATACTGGGTGATATACGCTATTCCAACAAGCCGTTAGGTGTTAAGCCTATATGGGGTATTGAAATGGATTTGCGTAATCCGCAATACCATGCCAAATATAAATTCTATCGCGATTTATCAAAAGAAAACCGCAAACAGTATTTTGATATGTTATTTGGCAGAGATTTGAAGTCTGACTAGAGAACAATATTCAGCATTACCCTCTCAACGATCAGAAACAGCACTGTCATAGTGCCGCCTGCCTTCATAAAATCCTGTGCAAAAGGCGGCAAGTTTATTAAAAATCGGTGGTTTGTTTGGTGAGCAGGGTGACAAAAATGATGTTTTACGAGTACTATTGCGGCATTATTTGACTCAGGCGGGTTTTATGGCAGATGACTTTCAACAACAGGCAAGGGCATTGATTGATGCCGGCCATGCACTTTATGCATGTGGCATGGTGCCGGCGACCAGCGGTAATTTTTCAGCACGTTTATCTGACGGAACGCTGGCGATTACGGTATCCGGTCGACACAAGGGCAAGTTGACCGAATCTGACATTATGCGGATTGATGGCAAAGGCAACTCGCTCGACGGGCGCAGATCTTCAGCCGAGACCTTGTTGCATACGGCGATCTATGAGCGTTATCCGGATGCCAATGTGGTTTTGCATCCGCATTCTGTTAATGCAACCGTGTTATCACAATTATGTGAAGACTGGCTGGTGTTGCAGGATTATGAATTGCTCAAGGCATTTCCGGGTATTGATACCCATGAATGCACGGTACATGTGCCTGTTATCGATAATGATCAGAATATTGAACGTCTTTCCGGGAAGGTGAATGCCAGTCTTGATTCCATGGAGACAGCACATGGCTATTTGATTCGAGGCCATGGTTTTTATACATGGGGCAATAATATGGAAGATGCTTTACGTCATGTAGAGGCGTTTGAGTTTTTATTTGAATGCGAATTAAAAAAGAGGCTATAAAAAATGAGTGTGCTGGCGATTTATGATGAATCAGGGAATCCGGTTAATGAAGCAGTCAAGGATATTAATACAATAACAAAAACATTGTCTGATCTGGGTGTACAGTTTGAACGTTGGGAAGTACTGAGCCCATTGAGCGAGGATGCCGATCAGGAAGCGGTACTTGAGGCCTATGATTTGTCTGTTAAACGATTGAATAATCAATACGGCTTTCAATCTGTCGATGTTGTTGTGTTGCGGCCTGATAATCCACAAAAAACAGAGTTTCGCCAGAAGTTTCTGGCCGAACATACCCACGCCGATTTTGAAATCCGGTTTTTTGTTGACGGCAGTGGTTTGTTTTATTTGCATGTTGGTGACAAGGTCTATCTGGTGTTGTGTGAGAAGGGCGATCTGATCAGTGTGCCTGCAAATACAACACATTGGTTTGATATGGGAGAAAACCCGAACTTCAAATGTATTCGGTTATTTACAACTCAGGATGGCTGGGTAGGTGATTTTACCGGCAGTGATATTGTCAGCAAGTTTCCCGATATGGATCAGTTTGTCAGTAGTTTGTCATGATCAAGGCGATTGTTACTGATATTGAAGGTACAACTTCATCTATCCGTTTTGTGCATGATGTCCTGTTTCCTTACGCACACGAACATATTGCTGAATATGTTCGTACTCATTCCGGCGAATCTGGTGTTAAAGCGCAGATTGAAGCTGTTTGTCAGGAAGCAGGAAAAGAACTTGATTTGGATGGTGTGATTACACAGCTTAAACGCTGGATTGATGAAGATAAAAAAATCACTTCGCTAAAGGCCTTGCAGGGCATGATTTGGGAGAGTGGTTATAAAAACGGTGATTTCAAGGGGCATATTTATCCGGATGCAAAGGAATACCTTGAACGTTGGCACGAGCATGGTATTGCACTCTATGTTTATTCTTCAGGATCAGTTTATGCGCAGAAGCTGTTATTTGGCTACACCGAGTATGGTGATCTGAATTCCCTGTTCAGCGGTAACTTTGATACACAAATTGGTGCAAAGGTGGAAGCTGAATCCTACCGCACTATAGTACGTGACTTGAAACTTGCACCGGAGCAAATCCTGTTTTTATCCGATATTGAAAAGGAACTGGATGCCGCACGTGAGGCCGGAATGCAAACTTGCTGGCTTGTGCGAGATGATGCACCGGATAGCAGTGCCAGCCATCAACAGGTCAGTGACTTTTCGCAAATAGAATTCTAATTATTCTGTTTCAGCACGTTCTTTCAGATTTTTCAGAATCAGAGACGGCAATACACGCTGTATAATATTCACAATCCAGACCGGCACCCAGCCTTTGGGATCTGCATGAAATATTAATTCAACATGGGTTTGTTGATCATTTAATGCAGTCAGTGTGTAGTAACTTTCAATCAACTGTGCTCGCACCTTGTCTTTTTGTTCCGGCATTATCGGATCAGGTTCGGAGATCATGCTGTAGCTGACTTGCTGATCATTTTGTTTATACAATGTGATTCTATAAACAAAGTCACGATCGGATGCAGGCCATGGACCATAAAAAATACTGTATTCCAGTTTTTCAAAGGGAGAGAAGGGTTTTAGTACACGGGATGTTTCCAGAAAAGGTACCCATTCATGCCGATGATCAACATCATCAAGTATGGATTGTATTAGGGCTAATGAAGAATTAATTGTTACCTCGGTTTTAACGCGTACAATTTGTGAATGACCGGTTTCATTGACATGCACGATTACACCATCATCATCACTGACTTTTTTCCATTCTTTTAATTCTAATAATGTCTGAGCCTGTGTAGGGATAAACAGACTCAACAGTAGAAAACAAAAAAGTGATTTTAAAAATAATAAATTAACAATTTGCATAAACGGGATTGTACCTACTTTTTGCAGTTACAGATTGTCTTATTGCAAATGAGAATGGCTATCATTAAAATAGCCTGGAAACAGGATAATATTATGAAAATAGGCATTATTTCAGGCAGTCACCGTGCAAATGCGCAGAGTCTCAAAGTGGCCAACCATATTAAAGGTGTACTGGATAAGGGGCTCGTAGATGAAAGCTGGCTCTACAGCCTTTCTGATAACCCACTTCCATTGTGGGATCAGGGTGTGTGGGATGGTGATCCAAAGTGGGATGAATTATTAATACCACTTCGCAAACAACTGACTTCATGCGATGGTTTTGTAATTATTTCTCCAGAGTGGCATGGACAGGTGCCAGCCGGCCTCAAGAACTTCTTTTTACTGGTAAGCCGATTTGAAATAGGGCACAAGCCGGCACTGATTGTCAGTGTGTCATCCGGTGATGGTGGTTCCTATCCTGTTGCTGAATTACGTATGAGCAGTTATAAAAATAATCGTCTTTGTTATATACCGGAACATCTTATTATTCGTCATGTCGAGAACGTATTAAATGATGTGCCAACAGATAATGACGAACGTTCAGATACGTATTATCGCGAACGCATTGAATGGTCACTGGGTATCCTGAAAGAATATGCTATTGCACTACAGACGGTACGGGATAGTGGTGCAACAGAGACAGACAAGTTTAAAAACGGCATGTAGCCCTGTTCAGTGAGACAAATACAGGTATACTAATGTCATTATCAGATAATAATAAAGCATAACGACTTACCAGTGAGCACAAGTCAAAACACGATAAAAAGAGCTTTGTGCTCTTTCCTGCCACGCGATGCCGTGTTGTCCAGCAAAGAGGAACTACATCCCTATGAGTGTGATGGGCTTTCCGCTTATCGTCGTTTGCCATTACTGGTGGTATTACCTGAAACCATTGAACAGGTACAGCGTATTTTAACGACCTGTCATGAGATGAAAGTGCCTGTTGTTGCACGTGGTGCCGGTACAGGGCTTTCCGGTGGTGCATTACCGGTTGAAGATGGTATTTTGTTAAGTCTGGCAAAGTTCAATCAGATACTGGATGTGGATACAGACAGCTGCACTGCAACAGTACAGCCCGGTGTGCGCAATCTGGCTATTTCAGAAGCGGTAAAAAAACATGGTTTATATTATGCACCGGATCCTTCCTCCCAAATTGCCTGTTCCATTGGTGGTAATGTGGCCGAGAATGCCGGTGGTGTGCATTGCCTTAAATATGGACTGACAGTCCATAATATTCTCAAACTCAAGGTGATCACTATTGACGGTGAGCTATTAACAATCGGCAGTGATGCACTGGATGCGCCCGGTTATGATTTGCTGGCGCTCATGACAGGTTCGGAAGGAATGCTGGGTGTTATTGTGGAAATCACCGTCAAGTTGTTGCCATTACCGGAACGGGCACAAGTCATTCTGGCAGCATTTGATAATGTCGAAAAAGCCGGTGACGCCGTCGGCACGATTATTGCCAACGGTATTATTCCTGCCGGACTGGAAATGATGGATAACCCCGCCATTCGGGCAGCGGAAAGTTTTGCACATGCCGGTTATCCGACTGACGCGGAAGCAATCTTGTTATGTGAAATTGACGGCACGAATGAAGAAGTCTCGGAACAGATCATGCAAGTACGTCAATTACTCAAGAATGCTGGTGCCACCGAAGTACGTACTGCAAAAGATGAAAAGGAACGCCAGCTTTTCTGGAAAGGCCGTAAGTCAGCATTTCCTGCGGTTGGTCGTATCTCACCGGATTATTATTGTATGGATGGCACGATCCCGCGCAGAAAACTGGCGCATGTCCTGAAACGTATCAGTGAATTATCACAGGAATATGGTTTATCAGTGGCCAATGTGTTTCATGCAGGTGACGGTAATCTGCATCCGCTGATTCTTTACGATGCCAATATTCCGGGTGAGCTAGAAAAGACAGAGGAACTGGGTGGCAAGATTCTGGAATTGTGTGTTGAAGTTGGCGGCACTATTACTGGCGAACACGGAGTAGGAGTAGAAAAAATAAATCAAATGTGTGTACAGTTCCAGACAGATGAACTGCGACAGTTTCATTTGGTAAAGGAATGTTTTGATCCGCTGGGATTACTGAATCCAGGCAAGGCAGTGCCTACATTACATCGTTGTGCTGAATTCGGTGCCATGCATGTACATAAAGGGGAACTGGCTTTCCCTGAACTGGAACGTTTTTAATGTCAGTCGGTGACAGCAGACAAATTATTCGCGAACAGGTGCTGGCTGCATTTGATCGTAAAATGAAACTACATATTACCGGTGGTGGTTCAAAACAGTTTTATGGACGTGCCAGCTATGGAGAGCCGCTGGATATGCGTAATCACAGCGGTATTGTTACCTATGATCCAAAGGAACTGGTTTTGACTGTACGTAGTGGCACAACATTAAAGGAAATTGAATCAACACTGGCATCAGAAGGACAGTTACTGCCATTTGAGCCGCCACATTTTGGTGAACATGCAACTATCGGCGGTGCGATCGCAACCGGTTTATCCGGTCCCCGCAGGCCTTATTCTATGAGTGCGCGAGATTGTATGCTGGGTTGTCAGCTATTGAATGGCAAGGGCGAGTATTTGCATTTTGGCGGACAAGTGATGAAAAACGTGGCTGGTTATGATGTATCCAGACTGGTGACAGGTAGCATGGGTACACTGGGTGTGTTGTTACAGTTTAGTCTGAAGGTGTTACCTGCACCGGGAAGCATGATCACCTTGGTGCAGGAACATTCGGTAGAGCAGGCATTGAATACGATGCACCGCATCAAGGGAAGCCCGTTGCCGGTGGATGCCACCTGTTACCATGAAGGCAGATTGTATATCCGTCTATCCGGTAGTGCAGGTGCAGTTGAATCTGCAAAATCCCAAATGGGTGGGCAGGTTGTTGATGATGGAGATCGGTTTTGGCAACAGCTAAGAGAGCATGAGCTTGATTTCTTCAAGACTGAAAAACCATTGTGGCGACTCTCGGTAAAACCTTCCACACCGGCACTGGAACTTGAGGGTGAACAGCTGATTGACTGGGGTGGTGCACAGCGCTGGTTAATTAGTGAATTGCCAGAACAGGAAATACGTACAGCGACAGCAGATGCGGGTGGTCATGCGATTTTATTCAGAGGCGGTGATCGTACAGGCAATGTTTTTCATCCGCTGCCATCGTCATTAATGACGATCCATGAACGATTAAAAAATACGTTTGATCCGGGTGCGATCTTTAATCCCGGCGCAATGTATGCGAGTTTGTAGCAATGCAGACAATAATTGCAAAAAAATATCAGAATCAGGATTACATACAGGAAGTGGAATCCATTTTACGTGCCTGTGTCCATTGCGGATTCTGTACGGCGACTTGTCCTACCTATCAGCTGGTTAATGATGAACTGGATGGCCCACGTGGCCGCATTTACCTGATTAAAGAATTATTGGAAGGCAACAAAGTAACAAGCAAAACCCGTTTGCATCTTGACCGTTGTCTGACATGCCTTTCCTGTGAAACAACCTGCCCATCAGGAGTGCGTTATGGAAAACTGATTGAAACCGGACGTACGCTGGTTGAAAAGAAAACCAGACGTCCTTTTTTCAACAGAATAAAAAGAAACCTTATTCTGTTTTTTATTCCGCATACAGCACGATTTCGGTTTACATTGTTTTTGGGAAGAATGTTTAAATATCTGTTACCCGGATATATAAGAAAAAAAATACCGGACAAGCCGGAACAGTCGGAAAGAAAACAAACCAGTCACGCACGCAAAATGATTCTATTTGAAGGTTGTGTTCAGCCGGCAACACATCCTGAAGTTAATGATACAACTGCGCTGGTGCTAGACAAGATGGCTATCAGTACTATCAGTATCAGTGAAGTGGGGTGCTGTGGTGCCATGCATCACCATATGTCAAAAACAAAGAAATCACTTGAAATGATAAGGAAAAATATTGATGCATGGTGGCCGTATATTGAATCCGGTGCTGAGGCGATTGTGATGACAGCAAGTGGTTGTGGGGCGATGCTGAAAGAATATGGTGATTTGTTAAAAAATGACAACCAGTATGCGGAGAAGGCCAGACGCGTTAGTGAGTTAACCAGAGACATCTGTGAAATTATTTCAAACGAACCAGATGAAGTATTCAACAACAAGGGGCAGGGCAAAAAAGTGGCTTTTCAGTCTCCTTGTACGTTACAGCATGGGCAACAAATCACAGGCGTGGTTGAGGCCATATTGCAAAAGGCAGGGTATGAATTAACGGATGTTCCTGATGGTCATTTGTGTTGCGGTTCGGCCGGGAGCTATGCACTGCTGCAGCCTGAAATAGCAGATAAGTTATTGAATAATAAAATTGATGCGCTGGAATCAGGGAAACCGGATTTTATTGCAACAGCCAATATCGGTTGTCACCTTAATTTGGCGGCTGCGACTAAAACCCCTGTTAAACACTGGATTGAGCTGGTTTAAACCATATAACACGGGGGGGTTTTTCCAGTTCTTTTTTTGTGTATGATGCTCTAAAAATCCAACAAAGAGGGGCATCATGACTACTTCGTTTCATCCACCACAACGCACCCTGATGGGCCCGGGCCCTTCAGATGTTAATCCACGAATCCTGGAAGCCATGTCGCGTCCAACCATTGGACATCTTGATCCAAAATTTATTGAAATGATGGATGAAGTCAAGGCACTGTTACAGTATGCATTTCAAACCAAAAACGAATTGACTATGCCGGTTTCAGCACCAGGCTCTGCTGGTATGGAAACCTGTTTTGTTAATCTGGTTGAACCAGGTGACAAGGTGATTGTTTGCCAGAACGGTGTGTTCGGTGGTCGTATGAAAGAAAATGTTGAACGCTGTGGTGGTGAAGCCATCATGGTCGAAGATGAATGGGGCAAGGTCGTTGATCCGGCTAAACTCGAAGCGGCATTAAAAGCCAATCCGGATGCCAGCGTAGTTGCCTTTGTTCATGCCGAGACGTCGACCGGTGCGCAGTCTGATGCAAAAACACTGGTCGAGATTGCACACAAATATGATTGTCTGGCGATTGTCGATGCAGTGACTTCACTCGGTGGTACACCGATCAAGGTGGATGAGTGGGGTATTGATGCTATCTATTCCGGTACACAAAAATGTTTATCGTGTACTCCAGGTCTGTCTCCTGTCAGCTTTAGTCCGGCGGCATTGGAAAAAATAAAAAATCGTAAAACCAAAGCACAAAGCTGGTTCCTTGATTTAAATCTGGTGATGGGTTACTGGGGGGGTGAAGGTAAACGCGCCTATCATCATACCGCACCTATCAATGCACTCTATGGTTTACATGAATCACTGGTCATTCTGAAAGAAGAAGGTCTGGAGAATGCATGGGCGCGTCATGCAAAACATCATCTTGCCTTACGCGCAGGTCTTGAAGCGATGGGGCTAAAATTTGTTGTAGATGAAAAGGATCGTTTGCCACAACTGAATGCAGTATATATCCCGGATGGAGTTGACGATGTTGCCGTACGCAGCGCGTTATTGAATGACTATAGTCTTGAGATTGGTGCCGGTCTTGGTGTCATGGCAGGCAAGGTATGGCGAATCGGCTTAATGGGGCATGCCTGTAACAAGCGTAACGTCCTGTTGTGTCTTGGTGCTTTGGGTGATGTGCTGAGCCGGATGAATGTTTCTGTAGATAAGGAATCGGCAGTAGGGGCAGCACAAAAGATTCTCGCTGCTTAAGCCCTGAAGCGGCGCTGGCTGTGTTGAAAAGAAACTCGAATTTGTTTATGCCCGTATATTGGGTACTCATTTACTATATGTAAACTCCGCATTCTCGTTTCTTTTCGCCTTGCCATCATCCACTTCAGGACTTAAGCATATTATGGAAGCGGTGCTGGCTGTGTTGAGAAGAGATTAAATAACGGTATTCCATAAAATCTGCTTCATGAGCGTATCCGTCTCCTCGATACGCTGAGCGAGCAGACATGCAATTCGTTGCATGACCAGAAAACCGATTTCCGGATTTTTATCCAGAAAGCTCATTAGCCCAATCCCGTCAATTCGTACTGCATCGACCGAGGTTTTACAGCGAACGGATGCAGTGCGTTTATGCTCGGAAAGCCAGCTTATCTCTCCAAATATTTCCTTATCTTCTCTTGATAACACAACCTCATGACTGAGAACCGAACTGTCACTTGAAACAATCTCGACATTACCTGATATC
This sequence comes from Gammaproteobacteria bacterium, assembly GCA_029882995.1. Lineage (GTDB taxonomy): Bacteria > Pseudomonadota > Gammaproteobacteria > DAOVJZ01 > DAOVJZ01 > DAOVJZ01. The sequence continues at coordinate 23,413 of JAOUJV010000028.1, forward strand.
AAAAGGTATAGGTCACGATCATCCTTGTTTCCTTCCTCAATCATAATATCGCCTTCATCCAGATCGAGCTTTGTACAGAAGGGGAGAATGTCCTCAAGCTGGGCAAGACTCAGGTCTTTAAACAGGCTGAATTTATCAAGTTCTTCAATCATTTATAACACTCACATTACTATTTATGTTTTTTGATATGGCTTATAGTATAGAGCAAAATATTCGAGGGACAGACCGATATGGAGCTGATTGATACCCATTGCCATCTGGATGTAGATGAGTTTGATAACGATCGAGATACGGTATTGGCTTGTTGTCGCGCAAAGGGAATACATCGCATCGTTGTGCCGGCAATTGATCGGGA
>JAOUJV010000029.1 GCA_029882995.1 Gammaproteobacteria bacterium
AGACTGCTTGTCGCCAGTGTGCCGATCCCAATTCCTTTTACAAAATCACGACGTTTCATAACAGGCCCCTTTTCATTTCTTATTTACACAATAAATAATCTAGACAGATTCAAGGTTCGCATAGGCAGCTACCAGCCACTTACTCCCGGAATAATCAAAATTTACCTGTATTCGCGCATGAGATCCATGGCCTTCATAATTTACAACCACGCCTTCACCAAACTTTGTATGTGCCACACGCTGTCCCAGTTTCAGTCCATCTGTAATTTCTGTCTCAATCTTTACAGCAGGTTGTGATTTTTGCCTTGGTTTATGGCTGTAGCTTTGTATAAGTGACGTCATTGGACGAACTTCATTAATGTATTCTTTTGGTATTTCGCTTACAAAGCGTGATGGTGTACAGTGAATTTCTTCGCCATGCAAATATCGAATTTCCGCATGACTGATATATAAATATCTTTTAGCGCGTGTCATGCCGACATAACAAAGACGCCTTTCCTCTTCTAGACGTCCTGACTTATTAATAGAACGCTGGTGAGGAAACAACCCCTCTTCCAAACCACAAAGAAAAACTGTATCAAACTCCAGTCCCTTGGCTGAATGCAGAGTCATAAGTTGAACACAGTCTTCCCATTCATTACCCTGTTGCTCGCCCGCTTCCAGTGAGGCATGTGACAAAAAAGCAGACAATGGATCAAGGTCAGCTTCCTCCTCACTTTGTTTAAAATCGCATACGGCAGTAATTAATTCATCCAGATTTTCAATACGATCACGGCCCTTTTCCCCTTTCTCCTTTTTATAGTGTTCTTTCAAACCACTGTGCTCTATGACATGTTCGGTGAGTTCATGCAAAGACAGTTTCTCACATCCTGTGGCCATTTCATTCATCATTACCAAAAAGGCGTGTAATGCATTGGCTGCGCGCACAGGTAACAATTTATTTTCCATTACAATCACAGATGCCTGCCACAATGGTATTTTATTCTGGCTTGCCGTTGCGCGTATTGTCTCCAGAGTACGTTGACCGATACCCCGTGTCGGCGTATTAATAACACGTTCAAATGAAGCATCATCATCACGATTGGCAACCAGTCGCATATAGGCAAGTGCATCCTTGATTTCCATGCGTTCGAAGAATCGCAAGCCACCATAAACACGATAAGGGATTTGCTGTCTTAACAAGGCCTCTTCAAATACACGTGATTGCGCATTGGATCGATAAAGAATGGCCGATTCATTACGTGGGTTACCTTCTTCAACCCACTTTATAATTTGCTGAACCACAAAATTGGCCTCATCCCGTTCATTAAATGCTGTATAGACAGTAATCAGATCGCCTTCCCTGCCATCAGTCCACAACTCCTTACCTAAACGATCAGAATTATTTGAAATCAATGCGTTAGATGCGCCAAGAATAGTTTTTGTTGAACGGTAATTTTGTTCCAGACGCACTGTACGTACATTTGAAAAATCATGATTGTACTGATGGATATTTTCTATTTTCGCACCACGCCAGCCATAAATAGACTGGTCGTCATCCCCCACGGCAAACATATTGCTGTCATTACCTGCAAGCAAGCGCAGCAAACTGTACTGAATAGTATTGGTATCCTGAAACTCATCCACCAGAATCTTCCTAAAACGCCGATGATACTGTTCCAGTACGGATGGCACATTATTAAACAGTTCATGTGTACGTAATAACACCTCAGCAAAATCCACCATTCCACCACGCTGACATTGCTCTTCATATACTTTATATATACGAATCAACTGGTGCAGGCGATGATCACCATTATCATGCAGCTTACCGACACGCAGGCCTTCGTCTTTTTTGGCATTAATAAACCTCTGTGCTTCTCGTGGTGCATACTCGGATTCATCCAGCTCCAGAGATTTTAGAATACGCCGAATCATGCGATATTGATCATCACTGTCCAGAATCTGAAATGTCTTGGGCAGATTCGCTTCTTGCCAATGTGCTCTCAGCAAACGATGTGCTATTCCATGAAATGTACCAACCCACATTCCACTTGCCGGTGCGCCCATCAATTTTTCAATACGACCACGCATCTCGGCCGCAGCCTTGTTGGTAAAGGTCACTGCCAAAATACTATATGGTGATACACCCTCAACCTGAACAAGCCATGCAATGCGGTGCGTTAAAACACGTGTCTTGCCACTGCCAGCGCCAGCGACAATTAACAGGTTTTTATCCTGCGCGCTGACGGCTTCGCGTTGTGCTTCATTGAGGGGATCAAGAATATGGGAAACATCCATGCGCTTATTCTAACAGAACAATAATCAAAACCATAAAATCTCTGACATTGATTAGATGCGGTTTTTTCTTTACATTCGGTGGCATGCAAAAACCCTATGCCGAGTCCTGTGATCAAAATCGTGATGTAATTCTTGCTGTATTGCGGGAAATCCTTGCTGACAATAAACAAGTACTTGAAATTGGCAGTGGCACCGGTCAGCATGCTGTCTATTTCGCCAAACATCTTGCACATTTACGCTGGCATCCAAGCGATCTGGTTTCATCTCATGCCGGCATCAATATGTGGCTGGAAGAGGCCAGACTGGATAATGTGTCTAAACCGCTGGATATTGATGTCGCCAGTGCAACATGGCCGATATCAAACGTCGATGCTATATTTAGCGCCAATGCTGTCCATATCATGTCATGGCAACATGTAGAAAAAATGTTTGATGGTATCGGGCGGACACTGGAAAAGGATGGAAAGCTCTGTCTTTACGGCCCTTTCAACTATAACGGCACATATACATCAGAAAGCAATGCACGCTTTGATATCTGGCTAAAAGAACGTGACCCGGTGAGTGGAATACGTGATTTTGAAACGCTTGACAAGCTTGCAAAAAAACAGGGATTGTCTCTGCTTCGTGATTATGAAATGCCTGCCAATAATAGAGTACTGGTATGGAAACGAACAAGCACATTGCCCACTTTGAAATAATTTTGTTGCAAGATGTCACCATGCCTTTAAACCTGTGGTATGGCGAACCACTTACGCGTTATCAAACAGAACAATTAACCCTTTTTTCCAGACAAAAACAAAAGCAGGCTCTTTTTAATGGCGATGAATGTCTGTCATTCCAGCTTAAGGAAATGATTGCTCGTTTCTTTATGAACAGGAACATTAATATTGAGTACAACAATCTTGTCAAAACGACACGGGAAGATAAAAAAATCGCTCTGATTGAGCTTGTTTTTGGACAATTACTGATGAGCAAAAAAATCGATACCGCGATGTTACATCTTGATAAAGGTTTTCATATTGCACAGAAATATCTGAATGCAACAGATTATTTCAGTATCCTGAAAAGACATGAACTATTGGGAGTCCTGAAACTGGATAACAAGCCTTCAGAACCAAAATCACTATCATCTCTTCTGGTTGAGGCATCTATTATAAAGCAATTTGAAACAAGGAATGGTTCCGGTAAAAGCTACACCGGTAACCCGCATGATACATTAGGGTAATAACGTATTAGCTTTTATGCAGATTATTCCAGATATTATTTTCACGACGTCGGTCGATACCTGATCGTCTGTTTGGATTATCTAGTTCAAAGCGTAACATTTCACGCCGATCACCGGTTTCACGTCGTACATAAAAACGTTTATTCTGACCATTGAATGCCAGATCACCTGCTTTAAACTGAGCAGTATTAGCCATGATATCTCCCCAACTGAAAAACTTCTTTTACTTGCTGCACCCTATTTTGCACTAATTCAGAAATTGATCAATTGATCTGAAGTACAGCATTATATATCAATAAAATCAATATGTTAGAAAATGTACTGAATCCATCGGGATTATTATTCGACGGTCACTGACTTCGCGAGATTCCTCGGCTTGTCAATATCGGTACCTTTGATAAGTGCTACATGATAGGCAAGCAGCTGCAGTGGAATAGAGAACACAATTGGTGCAACGCTGTCATGAATGCTGTCGACGTGCAGGATATGCGCATCTTCACCACCCTTTACATCGACACTGGTGTCGGCAAAAACAAAGAGCCTGCCACCACGTGCGCTGACTTCCTGCAAATTGGACTTCAGTTTTTCCAGTAATTCATTATTCGGCGCTACAGCGACAACCGGGATGGTTGCATCTATCAACGCCAGCGGCCCGTGTTTAAGTTCACCCGCTGCATAGGCCTCGGCATGAATATAGGAAATTTCCTTTAATTTAAGCGCACCTTCCATTGCAATCGGATAGTTGGCACCACGGCCGAGGAACAGTGCATTATGTTTATCTGCAAAATAGACTGATAATTGTTTGATGACATCATCCAGTAATAAGGCATTTTCGATCTTGCGCGGCAACTGCTCAAGTTCCGTTACAATGTTGCGCTCGGTTTCATCTGTCATGCCATGACGACGACCCAATACCAGCACCAGCAACATCATTGCTACCAGTTGTGTTGTAAATGCCTTGGTTGATGCCACACCTATTTCCGGTCCGGCACGTGTCATCAAGACCAGATCTGATTCCCGTACCAGAGAGCTTTCAGGTACATTGCAAATAGCCAATGAAGATCCAAAGCCAAGACGTTTAGCTTCCAGCAAGCCGGCTATTGTATCTGCCGTCTCACCGGATTGTGACAATGTCACAATTAACTGATTTTTGCGTACCACCGGCTTACGATATCTAAATTCCGATGCAACTTCCACACTACAGGGAATGTTTGCAATTGACTCCAGCCAGTAACGCCCGACCATGCCGGCATGGTAACTCGTGCCACACGCAATAATATGTACTCCCTGTACTTTATCAAAAATGCCAGCCGCTTCAGGACCAAAGGCTGCTTCAAGTACCTTGCCGTTACTGATTCGACCTTCCAGAGTTTCAGTGATAGCCAATGGCTGCTCATAAATTTCCTTTAGCATGTAATGGCTGTATTTACCCAGCTCAACGGCATCCGCATTCAATTTTGATTCATGGATTTTACGCTCAACTCGATTACCATCCATATCATAAATGGTAAAACCATCTGTTTTGATATCGGCGATATCACCTTCTTCAAGGAAAATAAATTTTTTGGTAACAGGAATTAATGCAGCAACATCAGAGGCAATAAAGTATTCATGGTCCGCAATACCCAATACTAATGGACTACCACGGCGGGCTGTAATCAGGCGATCCCTGTCATCTATTGAGATCACACCCAGTGCATAGGCACCTTCCAGCTCTTTTACTGCAGATTTTACTGCCTCCAGTATGTCCTCACCCTGATCCATGTGATGAAATATCTGATGCACAATAACTTCGGTATCTGTTTCAGAGGTAAATTCGTAACCCTGTTTTTTCTGTTGTTCACGTAATTCTTCATGGTTTTCAATAATACCGTTGTGAACAACGGCGACTTTATCACGACAAATATGGGGGTGAGCATTAGACTGGGTTGGCTTGCCGTGTGTTGCCCAACGGGTGTGCGCAATGCCAATATTACCATGCAGTTTGATTTTTTCTGCTTCTGCCTCGAGTTCTTTTACCTTGCCAGGTTTACGCGCACGATGAATAACACCGGCTCCATTAATAACCGCGGTTCCAGCAGAATCATAACCACGATATTCAAGACGCTTGAGCCCATCGATTAAAATTGGGACCACATCTCTGTTTGCGACTGCACCTACAATTCCACACATAATAATTTACTTCTTCTTTTTAACCGGCCGTTTCCAGCCTTTTCTTGTTTCCAGCTTAACACGGCTTAGCGCCAATTCATCCGGTGGCACATCTTTTGTTACTGTTGTTCCTGCTGCAATTGTCGCACCCTTGCCCACTTTAACCGGCGCAACCAATTGTGTATCCGATCCAACAAAAACATTGTCTTCGATCACTGTCTGGTGTTTGTTAGCACCATCATAGTTACAGGTAATTGTGCCAGCACCAATATTCACATCCTTGCCAATAGTAGAATCACCAATATAACTAAGATGATTTATTTTTGATCCAATGCCTACTGTTGATTTCTTGATTTCAACGAAGTTCCCGACATGAGTATGTTCTGCCAGTTTGCTTTCAGGGCGTACGCGTGCAAACGGACCAACACGACTGTCTGCGCCAATCTCTGCTTCTTCAATGACACAATTGGCATTAATTTCTACATTATCAGCAATAGAAGTATTCTTGATAAAATTATTTGGACCAATAGTAACGTGATTACCGATTTTAACGTTTCCTTCCAGAATCACATTAATATCAATGGAAACATCTGTTCCAACAGTGACTTCTCCGCGTATATCAATTCGGGCAGGATCAGCCAGCGTGACACCCTGCAGCATTAATTTATCCGCCTGCTCACGCTGATAGTGTCGTTCCAGTTCGGCCAGTTGTCTTTTGTCATTCACACCCATGACTTCACTCTCGGATTCTGCATTTACGGTCTCTACAGAGAAACCATCTGACACTGCCATTGCAATAATGTCAGTCAGGTAATATTCACCCTGTGCGTTGTTATTTTCAAGCTGTTTTAGCCATGAGTGCAGCTTTTTGGCACTGGCCGCCAGTAAGCCGGTATTAACTTCATTAATCTGAAGCTGTTCGGCGCTGGCATCTTTCTGTTCTACAATGGACTCCACCTGACCGTCAGCGTTGCGCACAATACGACCATAGCCTGCCGGATTATCCAGACATACAGTTAATAGACCCATGGACTTTGCACTCACCTTTTCGACCAGCGACTTTAAGGTAGCTGCTTTAGTTAATGGCACATCACCATACAGTACAAGAACGGTATCTTCCGGATTAATTAAATGGATAGCCTGATCGACAGCATGCCCTGTGCCTAACTGCTCTGCCTGTTCGACCCACTTTACACCGGTATGATTGAGTACTTCGATGACCTGATTACCACCATGACCATAAACAACATAAATTGTTTCCGGATTAATTGTCCGGGCTGTTTCAATAACATGCTGAAGTAATGGTTTACGGGCGAGAGGGTGCAGCACCTTGGGCAAGTTTGATTTCATCCTTGTGCCCTGACCTGCGGCAAGAATAACAATACTCAATGCCATTGCTGTAATGTATCCCTAATGTGTATTTACCAAAAGACCGTCGATTGACGGCCTCTTTATTATTCTAGTGTAGTGAACCTGAAATATCGACAACCGCTTCACCGGTTTGCAATTCTTCAGGAGAAGCCTGACGTACTTCAACCACCTTGACTGCAAAGGTAACGGTTTTACCGGCAAACGGGTGATTGCCATCCAATGTGACCTTACCATCTTTCACGCTCACCACAGTCATTGTGATTGTCTCACCGTCTTCATTCTGAAACATGGCCTCGGCACCAACCTGACGATATTCAGCCGGAACGTTTTCAATCGTATCTGAAAATGACAAATCAGGATCACGCTCGCCAAAACCTTCTTTTGGTGTCAGTTTCACTTCAATTGAATCACCAACCATATGTCCTTCCAGCTCATGTTCAATTTTCTCAAACATACGCTTGTCGATGCCATGTACATAACTGATGGGTAAATCAGATTGTTCCAATAACTCACCGCCATCATCACGAATGGAATAAGTGATAGAGACTACTTTGTTCTTTTCTATCTGTTGCTCAGTCATTGGCAAGATTTTTCCGGCGTTAATCATTATAAATAGTCCTTATAAATCGGCCAAAAGGAGGGGTAACTTTAACCCTTTGTTAAAAAGGCAATTTAGTCAGGTAATTAGCTACTTCTGGTCTTGCGCAGACGTTCCAGGGTCTGCAACTGAGCAACAGCACGAGCCAGCTCGGCTTGCGCTTCTGCATAGTCGATATCACTTTCCTGATCCTGAAGGGCCTTCTCGGCCTTTTCCTTGGCCTGCAGGGCTGCGGCCTCGTCGATGTCTTTGGCTCGGAGGGCCGTGTCGGCCAGCACCGTAATAACATGGGGCTGGATTTCAAGCATGCCACCAGAGACATAATAAAACTGTTCTTCACCACCACCGGCAGGCTGGATGCGTACTTCACCGGCACGCAAGCGTGTCAGTAATGGTGTATGGCGTGGTGCAATACCGAGCTCACCCATTTCACCAGGCGCAAAAACCATTTCGGCTGAGCCTGAAAAAATAGATTCTTCTGCACTTACTATGTCTACATGTACTGTCATTGCCATACTCTTAGCTCAATGGTTAATGAATAACCAAGAATCAATTTTAAAGTGTTTTTGCCTTTTCTACCGCTTCTTCAATACCACCAACCATATAGAAGGCCTGCTCAGGCAGACTATCGTATTCGCCATCAATAATGCCCTTGAACGCACGGATGGTGTCTTTCAATGAAACATATTTACCTGGCGCGCCGGTAAAGACTTCGGCCACAAAGAACGGTTGTGACAGGAAGCGCTGCATCTTACGTGCACGGGCAACAACCTGTTTGTCTTCTTCTGACAATTCATCCATACCCAGGATCGCGATAATGTCACGCAGTTCCTTGTAACGTTGCAATGTTCCCTGAACAGCACGCGCTGTATCGTAATGTTCCTGACCAACAACCAGTGGATCAAGCAAACGAGAAGTGGAATCCAGTGGATCCACCGCAGGATAAATACCGAGTTCTGCAACCTGACGTGAAAGCACCAGTGTCGCATCAAGGTGAGCAAACGTGGTTGCTGGTGACGGGTCAGTCAAGTCATCCGCTGGTACGTAAACCGCCTGGAATGAAGTGATCGAACCGGTCTTGGTAGAAGTAATACGTTCTTGCAGCACACCCATTTCTTCCGCCAGTGTTGGCTGATAACCTACCGCAGATGGCATACGCCCCAGCAGCGCGGATACTTCGGTACCGGCCAGTGTGTAACGATAAATATTATCGATAAACATCAAAACGTCACGGCCTTCATCACGGAAATGTTCTGCCATAGTCAGTCCGGTCAATGCAACGCGCAGTCTGTTACCGGGTGGCTCATTCATCTGGCCATAAACCAGCGCTACTTTATCAAGTACACCGCCTTCCTGCATTTCGTGATAGAAGTCGTTACCTTCACGAGTACGTTCACCTACACCCGCGAATACAGAATAACCACTGTGCTCTACCGCAATGTTACGAATCAATTCCATCAGTGTGACGGTTTTACCTACACCGGCACCACCGAACAGACCGATTTTACCGCCCTTGGCGATAGGCATAATCAGGTCAATAACCTTCACACCGGTTTCCAGAATCTCAACCGCCGTTGCCTGATCAGCAAAGACTGGTGGCTGACGATGAATAGGCAAGCTTGAATCAGCACCAATCGGGCCGGCATCATCAACAGGTTCACCCAGAACATTCATGATACGCCCCAGTGTCTTGGTACCAACAGGAACAGTAATCGGGGAACCGGTATTCAGCACTGAACTGCCGCGCTTCAACCCATCGGTTGTTCCCATTGCAATGGTACGTACAACCCCGTCACCCAGCTGTTGCTGCACTTCCAGTGTCAGTCCAGCTTCATCAATCTTGAGTGCGTCATAAATCTTGGGCACCTGATCACGTGGGAATTCCACGTCAACTACCGCACCAATGATTTCAACAACATTTCCGGAACTCATGTTTCGATCCTCTGTTTAAATTTTAAAATCTTTACAAATAGAAGCCATATAAAGCTCCTATAAAATTCTTTAGACTGCTGCCGCACCACTGACGATTTCAGAAATTTCCTGCGTAATCGCCGCCTGTCTTGCCTTGTTATAAACAAGTTGCAGTTCATCAATCAGTGTTCCCGCATTATCGGAAGCACTCTTCATAGCAATCATGCGTGCAGCCATTTCACAGGCAATGTTTTCCACCACGCCCTGATAAACCAGTGATTCAACATAACGCATCATGAGTGCATCCAGCACTTCCTTGGCATCTGGCTCATAGATGTAGTCCCAATGATGTTTTAATTCATCATCATTAGCTGATTCCAGCGGTAACAACTGAATAACATCTGCCTTTTGCGTCATGGTATTTACAAATTCATTATGCACAATAAAGAGGCGATCAATTTTGCCTTCATCAAATGCATCCAGCATGACTTTCACGGTGCCAATCAAGTCAGTAATAGCCGGGTTATCACCAAGATGTGATGCCTGTGCAACCATATTTACTTTCAGGCGTTTGAAAAATACAGATGCCTTCTGACCAATCGTGCAAACATCGACATCAACACCCTTGTCACTCCATTTTTTCATGGAGTTGATTGCGGCACGGAACATATTCACATTCAGGCCACCGCATAATCCGCGATCAGATGAAATCAGGATGAAACCAACACGCTTGACTTCACGGTCCTGCATATAAGGATGATGATATTCAGGATGTGACTGTGCCAGATGACCAATGACATTATGGATTTTTTCAGAATAGGGGCGTGATGCACGCATACGATCCTGCGCCTTGCGCATTTTACTCGCAGCAACCATTTCCATTGCCTTGGTGATCTTTTGAGTATTCTGAATACTCTTGATCTTGGTGCGTATCTCTTTAGCGCCTGCCATTCTTTACTCTTCCAGTCTGTTCCTAGTAAGTGCCTGTCTTCTTGAAGTCTTCAACCGCTTCCTTCATTTTGGCTTCGGTTTCATCATTCAATTCAGGTGTTGCATTAATGCTTGCCAGCATATCTGCATACTTGGAGCGCGCATGTGAAATTAATGCATTTTCAAAATCGACAACCTTGTTAATCGCGACATCATCAATGTAACCACGATCAACGGCAAATAATGAAAGTGCCATTTCCGCTACACTCAACGGTGCATACTGGTTCTGTTTCATTAATTCGGTTACGCGTTGACCACGTTCCAGCTGACTACGTGTGGCTTCATCAAGATCAGATGCAAACTGCGCAAATGCGGCCAGTTCACGATACTGCGCCAGCGCCAGACGCACACCACCACCCAATTTCTTGATGATATTGGTTTGTGCCGAACCACCTACACGAGATACTGAGAGACCCGCATTAATCGCCGGACGAATACCGGAGTTAAACAGATCCGACTCAAGGAAAATCTGACCATCTGTAATCGATATCACGTTGGTCGGTACGAATGCAGATACGTCACCCGCCTGTGTTTCAATAATTGGCAGAGCAGTCAATGAACCGGTCTTGCCTTTAACAGCGCCGTTAGTCAGCTTTTCAACTTCAGCTGCATTGATACGCGCTGCACGTTCAAGCAGGCGTGAATGTAAATAGAAAACGTCACCCGGATAGGCTTCACGACCTGGTGGACGACGCAGCAACAATGATACCTGACGATAGGCCCATGCCTGCTTGGTTAGATCATCATAAATAATCAGTGCATCTTCACCCTTGTCACGGAAATATTCACCCATGGTACAGCCGGAGTAAGGTGCAATATATTGCATGGCCGCAGATTCTGCCGCTGTTGCAGCAACAATAATGGTGTGTTCCATCGCGCCATGTTCTTCCAGTTTGCGTACCACGTTAGCAACTGAAGAGTTCTTCTGGCCAACCGCAACGTAGATACATTTAATACCGGTACCTTTCTGATTGATGATGGTATCGATAGCAACCGCTGTCTTACCTGTCTGACGGTCACCAATAATCAACTCACGTTGACCACGACCGATTGGCACCATGGCATCAATCGCCTTTAGACCTGTTTGAACCGGCTGATCAACTGACTTACGGGAAATAACACCCGGTGCCACTTTTTCAATCGGAGATGTACCGGCTGCTGTGATTGGTCCCCTGCCGTCAATCGGATTACCGAGAGAATCGACAACGCGACCCAGCAGACCTTCACCAACAGGTACTTCCAGAATGCGACCGGTACATTTAACCTGATCACCGTCCGAGATGTGTTTGTAATCACCCAGTACTACAGCACCGACGGAATCTTTTTCCAGATTAAGTGCCATACCGTATGTGTTACCGGGAAACTCAATCATTTCACCTGACATTACATCGGTAAGACCGTGGATACGGGCAATACCATCTGTCAGACTAACGACTGTGCCTTCTGTACGAGCTTCGGCAACAACATCGAATTTCTGGATGCGTTGTTTAATTAGTTCACTAATTTCTGAAGGATTCAGTTGCATGTCCCTTCTTCCTCAAAGTTTATTGACGTAAATTGTTCGCAAGTTTTTCAAGACTGCCTCGTGCTGAACCATCAATCACCAGATCACCGGCTTTAATGATTGCACCACCAAGCAATGCGCTATTTGTTTCACAACGTAATGTAATTTCTCTTCCCAGACGTGCTTTAAGCACAGCGGCTACCTTGTCACGCTGTGCATCACTAACAGGAAATGCGCTGATCATGATGGCTTCCTGAGAGCGTTCATGATCGGCACGTAATTTTTCAAACAACGTGGCAATTTCAGGTAATACACCTAGACGATGATTTTCTGCCAACAACCGAACAAAGTTTTTACCTTCTTCATTCAGGTTGTCACCGCAGACATCAATCACAATACCGGCTGTATCAGCTGTAAGCATGCGTGGATTACTGATCACGCTCACCATGTTTTTATCACTGGCAACCAGTGCACCGATAGCCAGCATTTCACTCCACTGCTTGAGTGACTGACTATCACGCGCAAGTTCAAATGCAGCTTGTGCATAGGGACGTGCGATTGTTGCCTTTTCTGCCATTTGTTTTCCCGATTAAATCTGTGATGCCAGTTTTTCCAGCATATCGCTGTGAGACTGTTCGTTGATTTCCTTTTCCAATACCTTACTGGCACCGGCTACTGCCAGAGAAACAACCTGACCACGTAATATTTCCTTGGCCTGATTTGCTTCCTGATTAATTTCTGCACGCGCCGCTGTCAGGATACGTTCGCCTTCTGCACGCGCATCATTTTTGGCTTCATCAATAATTTCTGAAGCACGTTTTTGTGCATGAGCAATGATTTCGCCGGCCTGTTCCTTGGCTTCTTTCAATACGTCTTTAGCCTTGTTTTGTGCCAGTTCCTGTTCGTGTTTACCACGTTCAGCAGCAGCCAGACCATCAGCAATGGTTTTCTTTCTTTCATCCAGCGCGCGCATGATCGGCGGCCAGACCAGCTTCATGCAAAACAGCACAAAGAAAAAGAATGTTATCGATTGCCCGATAAGGGTGAGATTAATATTCATACTCGACCTCGAATTAAAACGAGATTGTTACGATGAGATACTTTTCTGCTATGCCTGTCGGAATTTATCCGGCGACAGCGAAAAGTACGTACATAGCCAGACCAACCGCGATCATTGGAACCGCATCGACCAGACCCATCACAATAAAGAATTGTGTACGTAACATAGGAATCAGCTCAGGCTGACGAGCTGCACCTTCAAGGAAACGCGCACCCAGAATACCGATACCAACCGCCGCACCCAGTGCGCCCAGACCCATCATGATAGAGCCTGCGATATATAACAAAGCTTGTTCCATTGTTTTCTCCTATTACTTAAAAATTAAATTTAAAAATTCTTGTCTAGTGTGATGTCTGATGTGCCATATCCATATACACAATAGTCAGGGTCATGAAAATAAACGCCTGCAGTGTAATAACCAGAATATGGAAAATCGCCCAGCCCAGCTGCAGGACACCACCAAAAGTACCGAGAACCAATCCGGCACCATACATAATCGCTATCAGAATAAAGATCATTTCACCTGCATACATATTTCCGAAAAGTCGCAGTGCCAGAGACACTGGCTTGGCAATAAGTGAAACAAATTCAAGGAAGAAATTGACCGGAATAAACAGTGCCTGTACCAGCATATTCTTTGAGCTGAACGGATGCAGTGTCAATTCACCAATAAAACCGCCAATACCTTTAATGCGTATGCTGTAATAAATCATCAGCAAAAACACAGAGATGGCCATACCAAAAGTGGCATTGGGATCAGTTGTTGATACTACTTTCAAAAATACACTGTGCGGATCAGCGCCGAAACCGTTGGAAGCAACCTGTGCAGTCACCCAGGGCAACCAGTCAACCGGAATCAAATCCATCAGGTTCATCAGGAACACCCACAGAAAAATCGTCAGTGCTAACGGTGCAACAACATCATTTTTACCGCCGGCAAAAGAACCGCGCACACTGTTATCAATAAAGTCGACAATCCACTCAACAAAATTCTGTAAACCACTGGGAACACCGGCAGTCGCTTTTCTTGCTGCCTTGTGGAAGTAATAAAGGAAGAAAACACCAAGCAAAATTGAAAACAGCATGGTGTCGAGATGAATAGCCCAAAAGCCCATGGCTTTTGCTTCGGCGGCATTATGCGCCAGACCCCATGATCCATCCGGATGTTTACCAAAAGTCAGATTGGTAAGGTGGTGCTTGATATAGTCTGTAGAAGTCAGAGTCTCACTGGCCATAATATCTGGTCATCACACCTTCATAAAAAATTGCGCCCTGTGCCACAACAAAACCAATGACCATTGGCAATGGCAATAGTTTTAAAACACCGAGCCCTATTGCAAATAATGCTGCTGTCGAGAGTAATCGCTCAATCGAGCAGCGATAAAAAATTCGCATGTTTTGGTCAATACTGCATCCGGCGCTGGTCTCCGCGCGATGCATATGCCATAACTGAATCAGGGAATTGATAACCGCTATCGCGCCGCCAAATAACGCCGCTTGTCCCGCGGAAAATCCTGAAAACAACCAGAAGCTTCCAGATGTGATTGCCGTCAGCAAAATCTGTGCGGCCGGTAATCGGCGCATTTTTCTCGCCGCGGAGTTCATCTGATGATTCTCCTGGCACCTTATTGCAGGCTAACCCACTGAATTTAAACAAATTATGTTGCTGAATAAAATTAGACCCTTACAGCAACTTAGGCGCGCGCAGTATAAAGTTTCTTCAGGCATGGGTCAACGATCTTTATATAAGTGATCGTTAATAAAGGGATTTTTTGAAACCTGGATTGGGCCCGGTTTTTCCGCCCAGTGACGGATTATTTAATCTTGGAAATAATCCCTTCCAGCTCGTCCAGACTATTGTAATGAATGGTCAGCGTGCCCTTGCCCTTCTTGTCGTGGAGGACCACGCGAGCACCCAGCGATTCCGATATTTCATTTTCAAGCTGACGAATATTGGGATCTGTCTGCCCTGCAGGACCAGCTGGTTTTTTGGTCGTCGGATTCTGGATCTTGCGCACCAGTGCTTCGGTTTCTCGCACTGACAAACCGCGCGTTACCACTTTATGCGCTGTGGCCAATTGATCCATGCTGTTATCCAGTCCAAGCAAGGCACGCGCATGACCCATTTCGAGTTTGCCCTCTTCCACCATGCGTTTCACTTCCTTTTCCAGACTTAACAAACGCAGAAGATTAGTCACACTGGCACGCGAACGGCCCACTGCTGTCGCCGCATCCTGTTGTGTCATGTTGAATTCATCAATCAGACGTTTGATTGCAACCGCTTCTTCAATTGGATTCAGGTTTTCACGCTGAATGTTTTCAACCAGCGCCAGTACAATAGCCACTTCATCCGGCACTTCCTTGACCAGCACCGGTACTTCATCCAGACCGGCCAGTTGTGCTGCACGCCAACGACGTTCACCAGCGATAATTTCATAATGGCCAGGCTTGTCGATCGCACGCACTACTATCGGTTGCACCATACCCTGTTCACGAATTGAATCTGCCAGTTCCGCCAGACTTTCTTCATGCATGTCTCTGCGAGGCTGGTATTTGCCGCGCTGCAGTAGCTCAACCGGCATTTTACGTAATTCACTTTTGGGAACAGACTCTGTATTTACAACACTTTTAAGAGCGTCATTGCTGATTAACCCACCCAGATTACGCCCCAGTCTTGATTTTTTATCTGACATTGTTCTTTCCGGTTTATTGTTTTAGTTATACCGCTTGTTCTGCTATTTGAGCATTTGATGATTGTTTTCTTTTTTCTTCACGCCGTAAAATTTCTCCCGCCAGCGCAAGATAGGCCAAGGCACCACGTGACTTTTTATCATAGGCAATGACCGGCAATCCATAACTGGGTGCTTCCGCCAATCGAATATTACGCGGCACAATAGTACGAAACACTTTGTCACCAAAATGATCAATTAATTGTTGCGAGACTTCATTACCCAAACGATTACGCGGATCAAACATGGTGCGTAACAAACCTTCGATGACCAAACCCGGGTTTACTGATGCCTTGATATTGTTAATGGTTTCAATCAATGCGGACAAACCTTCCAGTGCATAATATTCACACTGCATCGGAATAATCACCGACTCGGCGGCAACCAGTGCATTGACGGTCATAATATTTAATGAAGGCGGACAATCGATAATGACATAATCAAATTCTTTTCTGATTTTGTTAATCGCATTGTAGAGCTGGTATTCGCGACTCTCGAAACTAATCAGTTCAATCTCGGCCGCTGTGAGATCGGAATTACCTGGCAGCAGGGTATAACCGGCATCTCCGGTATCACACACGACATCACCGATCAGCTTGTCACCGATCAGTACATCGTAAGCAGAAAATTCGAGATTGTTTTTATCAACGCCACTGCCCATGGTGGCATTACCCTGCGGGTCGAGATCAATCAAAAGGACCTTGCGTCGGGTGGCCGCCAGCGATGCAGACAGATTAACGCTGGTCGTGGTCTTGCCCACGCCACCCTTCTGGTTTGTCACCGCAATAATTCTGGTCATGTCTTCTCCCCGAGTGATCACATTTTAGTCATAGATCACCCGCCAATGGCAAGAGGCAATCAGGTTGAGTGCATCTGTATGTATATTAATGGTGTACAGGCTGGATGATAGTGAGATAACGTGCACCGGTCTGTTCCGGCACATCCAGTTTAATTTTCTCTTTCTTTTCAAAGCCTTCTGGCAGATTTTCCGATGCCGCTTCTCCCTGCATCAGCAAGAATTGTCCATTTTTTGCACAGTGCTGACCCGCCAGATTCAGGAATTTTTCGGTGTCGGCAAAGGCGCGCGTGATGACTGTATCAAACGGGCTATCTGGGACATAATCCTGCACCCGGCTGTGGACAATTTTCACATTCGACAGTCCCAGCTCACCTGTGGCCTGAATCATGAAACGGGTTTTTTTGGAACTGCTATCAAGCAGGACAAATTTCGTCTCGGGCAATGCAATCGCCAACGGCAGACCGGGTAAACCGGCACCACTGCCAACATCCAGTACAGACGTGCCCTTGATGTAAGGCAGAGTGACCAGTGAATCGAGCAAGTGGCGGGAGATGAGATCCTTTCTTTTTCTGATCGCAGTCAGGTTATAGGTCTTGTTCCATTTGTGTAACACTTCAACAAAAACAATCAGCTTGCGTTGTTGATCTTCTGATAGCGCACACTGAATCGAATCCAGCCCTTGCGCCAATCTTTCCTCAAGTGACAACGTACCTTTGATAATGGGTTTAATAAATAACTCCTTGTCTAAATGAGTAAATATATTACCCTTCCGCTTTGAACCTGATGAGAGGTACTACGCACTTTTCGCGTAGAGATTTTTCTTTTTGAGATGCACCAATAATAAAGAGATTGCGGCAGGTGTAACGCCAGGGATACGTGATGCATGGCCAATGGTTTGCGGTTGTTGTGTGGTCAGTTTCTGACTGACTTCACTCGAAAGCCCACTGACTTTGGAATAGTCCATGTTTTCCGGTAACGCAGTTTCTTCATGACGACGGTGACGCTCGATCTCGTCAAGCTGACGATCGATATAACCGGCGTACTTGGCCTGTATCTCGACCTGTTCGGCGACAACCAGATCGGCCACACCTTCACCAAATACCGGTAAATTACGCAAATCATCGTAACTCACGTCTGGGCGACTCAGCAGATCCAGCAAACGATATTCACGCGACAACGGTTTACCAAAGGCAGTATTGGCTTCTTCTTCTGTTAACTTATCGGGCTGTATCCAGGTGTCGCGTAAGCGTTGTTGTTCCTGTTCAATGGCTTCGCGTTTTTGTTCAAATGCCTGCCAGCGTTCGTCATCCACCAGACCCAGTTCACGTCCTTTGGTTGTTAAACGTAAATCAGCATTGTCTTCGCGCAAGATCAAACGGTATTCAGCACGGCTGGTAAACATGCGATAGGGTTCCATTGTGCCGCGTGTGATCAAATCATCAATCAACACACCCGCATAGGCTTCATCCCGGCGCGGTGACCAGGTTTCTTTTTCCTGTACGGTAAGTGCAGCATTCATACCGGCAATCAAACCTTGCGCAGCCGCTTCTTCATAACCGGTCGTGCCATTAATCTGACCGGCAAAGAACAAGCCATGAATAAATTTGGTTTCAAGTGATGGTTTCAGATCACGCGGATCGAAGAAGTCATATTCAATGGCGTAACCGGCACGTGTGATGTGTGCGTTTTCAAAACCTTTCATGGAACGCACGAGTTCATACTGCACATCAAACGGTAAACTGGTGGAAATACCATTCGGATAAAGTTCATGTGTCGTTAAACCTTCCGGCTCAACAAAAATATTATGCGAATCACGATCTGCAAACCGCATGACCTTATCTTCAATCGAAGGACAATAACGCGGACCCGTGCCTTCTATCACACCGGTGTACATGGGGGAACGATCAAGACCGGCACGAATAATGTCATGCGTACGTTCATTGGTGCTGGTAATAAAACATGAAATCTGTTGCGGATGATCTTCCGCCTTGCCCATAAATGAAAACACCGGTACCGGATCATCACCGGGCTGTTCTTTCATCACAGAGAAATCCACTGTCTTGCCATCAATGCGCGGCGGTGTACCGGTCTTTAAACGATCAACACGGAATGGTAATTCACGTAAACGTTTGGCCAATGCATTGGAAGGTGGATCACCGGCACGGCCGCCTTCGTGATTATCCAATCCAATATGAATCACGCCGCCCAGGAAAGTACCGACTGTTAACACCACGGTCGGTGCATAAAACTTAATACCCTGTTCAGTAACAACACCGGCAACGCGTTCACCTTCCACAATCAGATCACCGACCGGTTGCTGGAAAATGGTGAGATTAGGTGTGTTCTCCAGAACCGAGCGCACAACACCTTTATATAAAATCCGATCTGCCTGTGCACGAGTTGCACGTACCGCCGGACCCTTGCTTGCATTTAACCGACGAAACTGGATGCCGGCCTTGTCGATAGCACGTGCCATCAAACCGCCCAGCGCATCGACCTCTTTCACCAGGTGACCCTTACCGATCCCGCCAATAGCCGGGTTGCATGACATCTGCCCCAGAGTCTCGATATTGTGGGTCAAAAGCAGGGTGCTCGCGCCCATACGCGCGGACGCAAGCGCAGCCTCGGTACCAGCATGGCCGCCACCAACCACAATGACATCAAATTTCTCTTTATAAATCATGGGGATAATATAGTGCAGATATCCTGCCCTGTCTTTCAAGTGGGCAGATTTTAGACGATCAGCGGGGGAAGATCATCTATAGAAAAATCAACAGGATCAGAATCTGTTGGTTTAAATCGACTCACCTACAAGTGATTTCACCTTTTTCTCTTTTATAAACTTCGGCAATGGCTTTGTTTTGCCCGGATACATTCTTTCCATTTCCTGCAGTTTTAAAATCCGGTTTTCAACATCCGGATGGGTGCTGAGAAAGGCGGGGGGCATATACCGGCTTTCCTTTTTATCACGCATTTTCCGAAAAAATTCTGTTGCACCGGAGGCATGGCCATAGGTTTGTTGTAACAGCTCGACACCAATGGCATCGGCATCACTTTCCTGTTCACGACTGAAGGCCAGTTGTTCCAGCATGGCGGCGTTACCGATCAGGTTTGAAACCAGACTACTGTTTTCCATGCCGGTAAAGACCATTAGCGTTAAGCCAATCACGACGCCTCGTCCCATACTGCGTAACGGGTGGCGTTTGTATTGATGTGCCATTTCATGTGCCAGCACCATAACCAGGCCATTTTCGGTTTCCATCATTTCCAGCAGACCGGTTGTAACACCGATATTGCCGCCCGGAAAAACAAACGCATTGGGTTCTTTCATTTCCACAACCCGAACATGAAAACGAAACTTGTCTTCATCCTCACCACTGTAATGTGTGCGCATTTCATTCACGCGCTGATTAAGCCAGATTTCGGTTTGATGGTATTTGCCTTCTTCAACAGGGTGTTCAATAAATTGTGAGGCAAAATATTCGTTTTCAAATTCTATCGGGATATAGGAAACAAGGTGGTTAACCAACAGGCTGAGGATAGCAACGGTGACCAATACAATACCGAGCACACCGCCGGTTAAAAGCGCAAATTCTTTCAGGTGGTTTTCGCTGGAGGTATTAATGCCCTCCGGTGGCAATTTGGGTGTGTATTTCATTTAATCATTACTTGTTGACGGATAATGCTGTGCCATAGGCAAGCACTTCGACCGATCCAATCTTGTTGCGCTTGTTATTGCCTTTACTGATAGAGGCGGTTTCAAGCCTGACATTCATGATCACCAACGCCCCTTTTTCCGCTGCCTGTTCTTTCATGCGCAAGATGGCCTCACGCCGCGCACGATCGAGCAGTGTTTCATAGCTTTTGATCCGTCCGCCAAACAGGTTTCTTAAACCGGCAAGGAAACGCTTGAAGTAATCGATTGAAATAACCACGCTGCCCGTGACCAGATCACCTTTTACCGGCATGCCCTCTCGCGGCATGGTCTTGATGGTTAATGCCGGAATACGCAGTAATTGTTTCTCGCGTGCAAAAATAGACTTGTAATGCCTTTTTTCAGCAATCTGGCCAAAGGTGTAGCCAAGTGCAAGCAGGGTGATAAAAATAATGAGTTCCATTTTGGCTCTCCTTATTCCACACGCACGGCTGTACCGTAGGCATAAAGTTCGGCTGCACCTTGCGCGACTGATGATGTGCTGTAACGCACATTCACAATTGCATTGGCACCAAATGCCTCTGCCTGCGCCTTCATGCGATCCGTGGCTTCACTACGTGCCTCGGACAATAATTCGGTATAACCTTTCAACTCACCACCAAAAATGTTTTTGAGGCCGGCCATGAAATCACGACCGATGTGCTTTGCACGAATGGTATTGCCTTGCACCAGCCCAAAATGCTCAACGATATTTTTGCCCGGCACCTGCTCCATATTAGTAATAATCATACTTTCTCCTTATTTGAATAAATATGGCTGATATACACACACTACCATGTATTGAATAACAGAAATTTATCTAAAAACCCAGCACTAAAACTGCTACTATTCTTCTTATGAAGTTTTTACTCAATTATTTCAGCAAGATGCGCGGCGGCAAACACCGTCCACACCCTGCTCCCTATCACGAGGTTTTCTGGTCTACGATCGGTGCTTTCATTGGCATATATCTGGTTTATTACATTGGTCATTTGCATGAGTTGCGTCTGGAAGACTCACTGTTTCTGATCGGTTCTTTCGGAGCAAGCGCTATCCTTATATATGGTGTGCCAAACAGCCCTTATGCCCAGCCACCTAATTTGATTGGTGGACATATCGTTTCTGCCATTGTCGGTGTTGCATGTGTTTGGGTGTTGGGTGATCAACCTGCTTTGGCCGCCTCACTCGCCGTTGCACTTGCGCTGGCCGCAATGCATCTGACCAACACTATTCATCCCCCCGGTGGTGCAACCGCTTTAATTGCCGTGGTTGGCGGTGACCAGATTCATGCACTTGGTTTCTGGTATGTGCTTTCACCGGTCGGGCTTGGTGCTTTTATTATGTTAATTGTAGCCTTGTTAATTAACAATCTTTCTCCACACCGGCGTTATCCACAATTCTGGTTTTGATTTTTTATCAGAATATAATCGCAATCTAATATTGGCTTTATTCCTGTAATTCCTGATTTTATATCTCTGTTTCTTTTTATTTTGGGGTGGTACAGTCTGGCTGTCGGCTTGCTCTATCTAACACGGTTATATTCAAAATTACGGGAGATAACGAGATGAGAAAATTTATTAAGGCTGGTGTTTTGGCTTTGATCACTGTTTTTATGCTAGGCAGTTTCACGGCGCAAGCAGGTGATGCAAAGAGTGGTTATAACAAACAAAAAGTGGTTTACCATGTTAACGATGTTCATTCTGCAACAGCGGCATTTCGTAACATAAAAAATCATCTGAATGCTGTTGGTGATAATAATGCAGATATTATTGTTGTCACACACAGTTCGGGTGCATTTGCACTGGTTGAAGGTGCGATGGGTAAAAAAGACAAAAAATCTGGCAAGGTCTATGAATTTGATGGTGCGATATCGGAACTTGCTAATCGCGGAGTTAAATTCAATATTTGTGAAAACACTATCAAGGGGAAAAAAATAGATAAAGGGAAAATCAATATGAATGCGACTATTGTGCCTTCCGGTGTAGCTGAAGTTGCTCATCTGCAACAGCAAGGTTATGTTTATGTAAAACCCTGAATCAACCGTATTAAGTTATATTTTAAAACGGATGCATTGCATCCGTTTTTTTATAGCTCAATCTTTACGGCTTCTGATCCTTTTTTTGCCTTGTTTAAAGCCATATCAACACTTTCATCTCTGGCAAGCACTACCCCCATACGTCGGCGGCCACTGACTTCCGGTTTACCAAACAATCTTACTTGTGTATTCGGTTGTGCAATCACGGTTTCCAGATTGGAAAAATTGACATGATCGGAATCACCCTCAACCAGAATCACACTGGAAGCAGATGGCCCATGGAAATGAATATTGGGTATAGGCAAATCAAGAATTGCGCGTGCATGCAAAGCAAACTGTGATAAATCTTGCGATATCATGGTGACCATTCCGGTATCATGTGGACGAGGTGACACTTCACTGAAAATAACTTCATCGCCTTTTATAAACAACTCAACTCCAAATATGCCTTTTCCTCCGAGTGCATTGGTAATACTCGTTGCCATCTCACGCGCCGATTCCAGCGCCTTGTTACTCATTGGCTGTGGTTGCCATGACTGACGATAATCACCATCGATCTGAACATGACCTATAGGCTCGCAAAAGCTGGTACCATTTTTATGCCGAATGGTTAGTTGAGTAATTTCATAATCAAAATCAACAAAGCCTTCGACAATCACCTTGCCCGCACCGGTACGCCCACCCTCCTGGGCATAATTCCATGCCTTATCGATATCAGGCTCAGTCTTGATGGTGCTTTGTCCTTTACCTGATGAACTCATTATTGGTTTAACTACACAAGGCAATCCGATCTCATCAATTGCTGCATCAAATTCTTCACGTGTTGATGCAAATCGGTATGGTGACGTCTTTAATCCAAGTTCTTCTGCCGCAAGCCGACGTATGCCTTCACGGTTCATGGTCAGCCGGGCGGCACGTGCTGTCGGGATAACGGTATAGCCTTCATTCTCCAGCTCAACCAGTGTATCAGTGGCAATGGCTTCAATCTCGGGCACGATATAATGCGGTTTTTCTTTTTCGATGACTGCGCGCAATGCTTTACCATCCAGCATCGAAATTACATGACTGCGGTGTGCTACCTGCATGGCCGGTGAATTTTTATAGCGATCGACCACAATAACTTCCACACCAAGACGCTGTAA
>JAOUJV010000030.1 GCA_029882995.1 Gammaproteobacteria bacterium
GGAAAACTGACAAAGAAACCTGTAGTCATTACTGCGCGTGGCTCAGATATAAATCTTATATCCAGATATCTTATCCCAGGCAATTTGATTCGTTGGGCAGCAGGAAAAACAAAGAAAATAATTTCTGTCAGTCAGGCACTAAAAAACTCAATTGAGCGACTTGGTGTGAACGGGGATAAAGTAAAGGTACTCAGGAACGGGGTTGATACGGAATTATTTTCTTTTTTGCAAGATAGGGAAAAAATCAGAGAGAGGCTGGGTATATCTGGCAGTGTTATGTTATCAGTTGGTAATCTGGTCCCACTTAAAGGACATGACCTGGCAATCAAGACATTAACCATATTAACAGAATTCTCCCTTTATATTATCGGTGATGGGCCCGAGCTGAACAATTTGAAAAAATTATCAAGAATGCTCGATGTGGAAAAAAGAGTGCATTTCAAAAAACCAGTGTCACAAGAAGCGCTCAGAGATTATTACGGTGCAGCTGATGTTCTTGTGCTGGCTTCCAGCCGGGAGGGTTGGGCAAATGTCCTGCTTGAATCTATGGCATGTGGTACACCGGTTGTAGCAACTAATGTGGGGGGCAATAGTGAGATTGTGCGTTCAAAAACGGCAGGAGTTATAATCAGCCAAAGAACACCGGAAGATATCATTGCCGGCATCAATGAAGTCATGAGCAATAAGTGTTCGAGAGAGGAAACACGTGTATATGCAGAGGATTTTAGCTGGGATGAAACAACTGCAGGACAAATAGAGATATTTTCTTATATAAAACAGGAAAGTAGCCGATAATATAAAGAGTGTTCACCTATGGAGTGATAATTTGAAATCGGTTCGTAAAAACCTGACCCTGTCATTTATAACCAGATATTCTGAACTGGTTGTTCAGATCATTTCCACAATGATCATAGCTCGTTTACTTTCGCCTGCTGAAATAGGCACCTTTTCAGTTGCTGCAGTTATTATAAGTATTGCTCATACAATCAGGGATTTCGGTGTCGGGGATTATATTGTACAGGAAAAAGAACTGACCAAAGACAGACTGCGAGCGGCATTTACCGTCACACTAATATTCTCATGGGTAATGGCAATTATTCTGTTTAGTTCAGCCGGTATTGCAAGTAGTTTTTATGGTGAGCCTGGCGTTAGTCAGGTAATGAAATATTTATCAATAAGCTTCTTATTGATTCCGTTTGGCCAAGTCACCATGTCCTACCTGCGTAGGGAAATGAATTTTTCTGTACTTCTTAAAATAAGGGTTACAAGCACAATTGTTCATGCAATTGTTGTTGTTGGTGCAGCTGTCTCCGGTGAAAGTTATATGAGTATGGTTTGGGCATCATTATCAGGCATGATCGTAACCGTATTACTGGCATTCTATTATCGCCCAGAAGAGCTTCCATATTTACCCGGTGTGAATCAAATCAAACGGGTGTTTTCCTTTGGATCAATGTCGAGCTTTACAAACCTGATTGGTACATTCGGTAACGCTGCTCCGGAACTTGTTATTGGTCGTGTTTCCGGCATGCATTATGTGGGGATGTTTAACAGGGCATCCTCAACAATGCAGTTATTTACCAAATTTATAACAATGGCTATACAGCCGGTAGTTACCCCATTTTTTGCGAAAGAGCATAGAAATGGCGAGAGCCTGAAAAGCCCGTATCTGTATGGCATTGAATGTTTAACCGGGATAGCCTGGCCATTTGCCATATTTGTCAGCATTATGACCTATCCACTTATACGTGTTTTATATGGATCTCAGTGGGATGAAGCAATCCCGGTTATCCGATATCTTTGTATTGGTTTTTCGCTTCATATAATTGTTTCCATGTTCAGTAATTTATTTACAGCTATTGGAAAAATAAAAACAGTAATGAAGGTTGAATCAGCTACACAAATATTGCGATTTGCTGTAATACTGATATCAGCTCCCTATGGAATACTGATGATTGCCAAGTCATTGCCTGTAGTCGCATTAATTAATTTGGTGGTAGCCAGTTATCTTGTAAAAAGACATATTGGAATCATGTATGTCGATTATATGCATATTGTGGCTAAGGGAATGGTAATTACCCTGTTATCAGGAGCTGTCCCTTTTTCAGTTATGCTGATTATGGACATTAGAACATTACCCGAGTTATTTGTTTTAACTGGTGCTGCATTTGGGTGTTTTATAGGCTGGTTACTGGGGATATGGATAACTAATCATGCTATAAAGCAGGAAATAAAAAATGCCTACTACAATTATAAAGACAGAAAGAAATCAATATAGAAGGCAAGGACAAAGCATGGGAAGACTGGCAAGTGATACACCCGGTTTTATTGTAGGGGTCGGCCGAAGCGGAACAACGCTTCTGGCAAGTATTCTTAACAGACATCCTGATGTCTGTGTTACACCCGAAACAGCATTTTTCACCCATTTGAATAACTATGGGATCGATCAATTCAGGGATCAGTGGCCGGAATCGCTGGTAACAATCATGAAAAAGATGCATCCAACAAATATGTGGGATGCCAAGCCAGACTTTATTCTTGAAGCAACACAGGGAAAGTATCCGGGAATAAAAAAACTGTTCCAGTTGCTTGGTAGTGAAATAGCGGCGTTACAGGGGAAAAAACTGTGGATAGAAAAAACCCCGGATCATTTATCCAGATATAAGCAAATAAGAAAATATTTTCCGGATGCACCCATTATTCATATAGTCAGGGATGGACGTGATGTTGCAAGCTCATTAACAAAAGTACATTGGGCGAGCAACAGCTTTTTTGATAATTTGATACGATGGGAAGCAGATATTAGTCAGGCCGACTTGATTGAAAATAATGACATCAATATGATGACATTAAGATTTGAAGATCTTGTTATGGAACCGGAGGATATGGCAAAAAGGGTGTGTGATTTTTTCGGGTTGGCGTATTTTTCAGAAATGTTAATACCTGATGGGAGTGAAGATGGGTTAATTGAAAAAGGATACGACCATAAATCAGATATAACAAAAAAAATTGATATTAAAAAAATTAACCGATGGAGAACCGGTATTGATGATCATATGAAATATATATCTTCAATGCTTGTCGGAGAAAGATTGGATAAATACGGATATGAAACCAATGAGTCAGAAAACCGGAAAAAGCAGTTTGCCTGTATTGTTAATATGGAACCAAATAATCATTGGGGTAATGATCTTGATTTTTCAATAAAAGAAATAGCAAATGACAAGTATTTTTATGCTGGGAAATGTAATTCATTATTATCTAAATGTGACCTTATTATCCTGAAAGAAATAATACCATATAGACAATTCTTTAATGGTTCCTTATCCATATGGAAATATTATTTTTCTGTTCTGGTTTCAATATTGTTGATTAAGGCGGGTGTTTATCATTTATACTGGATATTTCATGGTGACAGTAAAAAAACAAAATCATGGAAATTCAGGGAATTAATCGAGAAGAATCTGGCAAGGTCAGCAGAGTTTATAGTCTGTCAATGTAATAATGTGCATGACTGTCAAACTGCTGCGTTATTCGATGTAGGAAAAGAAAAAATCAGGCATTTTCCAGGTTAAAGGAACGGACATGTATACTCTGGCAGTGGTTATTCCTACATATAAGCGAACTGATCTCCTGAACAGATTGCTTGAAAGTATAGAGAAAGAATTATTGCCGCCATCCTTTAAGGGAGTATGGGTGGTCGAGAATGGGGAGAAGTATGGTGCAGAAGAGTTATGTTCTTTATGGAAAAAAAGATTGCCATTACATTATTTATATACGGAAACTCCCGGTCCATCATATGCAAGAAATCTGGGTGCAGAATCTGCAAATACTGACTTTGTCATATTCCTGGATGATGATGTCAGATTGTCAGGAAAAACTATAAACTCCTATAACAGAGAGATGCAAAATTACGGACCAGATTACTTTTATGGCGGGCCATTAAGGATTGACTACGAGAAAAAACCTGAAGACTGGATGCTTCCCTACTTTCCATGGTCGGTTAAAGGGCAGGACTTGGGAAACAAGATAATGCAAGTCGAGGAAGCTGTTTTTCTGGGGGCGAATCATGCAGTTCCTGTGAAATATTTTCTGAAGGTTGGTGGTTTTGATTCCATGTGCCCGGTAGGTGAAGAAGGGCCGTTGGGGGAGGAAACAAGACTCCAGAGAGAATTATTGGCTGCTGGTATGAAAGGAGTTTATGTGCCTGATGCAGAAGTATGGCACTTTGTGCCTAAAGAAAGATGTGACAAAGCATGGTTGTTTGATCGACAGATAAGAAAAGGAATGACAAAAGGTCTGCACCAGTCCGGTAACATTGGGAGTGGGAAAAGTACTATGGTAATCCCAATCTGGTTCTACAAAATATATTTCATGGGCTTAATGAAATTTGTAATGTCCAGATTTTTAATTAATCCTGAAAGCAGATTCAAGGCAGAGTATTATTTGTATGAGTTAAAGGGAATTATTAGGGGTTATAAGAAAAAACTGATTCAATATAAAAAATCGATCTAATAAGAAACAGGAAAAATGCGCGATATAGTTTTATTAATTGTATTTACCTTTTTTATATTTAAGGTATTCAGGCATCCGCACTATGGTGTGTTGATCTGGTCATGGATTAGCTATATGGCTCCACACAGATTGACATACGGCTTCGCATACAGCTTTCCTTTTGCCGCAGTTACTGCTGGTATTACACTTATTTCGCTGGTTTTTAGTAAAGAAAAGATAAAGGTACCAGTTACAGCAATTACGGTAGTCTGGATATTATTTGTTTTGTGGACAAGTATTACGACGTTTGTTGCCATGGTTCCGGAGCATGCTGTATTTGAGTGGGAGCGATCAATTAAAATCCAGTTTATGGTGGGTGTGACTCTGCTATTGATAAATAATAAGGAAAAACTGAATCAGTTGGTATGGATTATTGTTATATCAATAGGATTTTATGGGGTAAAGGGAGGAATATTTACTTTATTAACTGGTGGTAGCTGGATGGTATGGGGGCCACAGGGAACATTCATTGAAGGGAATAATGAGCTGGCGCTGGCTATGATTATGATTCTTCCATTGCTGCGATATTTACAATTGCAAACAGAAAATAAATGGATAAAGAGAGGGCTGATTATAGCCATGGGGTTATGTGCACTTTCTATTCTTGCATCATATTCAAGAGGTGCATTTATTGCAGCGAGTGCAATCACCTTGTTTTTATGGTTAAAAAGCAGGAAAAGGGTCGTTCTTGGTGTTGCAATGGTGTTTGTAATACTCGCCAGTCTTCTGTTCCTGCCAAAGGGATGGTTTGACAGGATGGAAACTATCAAGACATACGAGGAAGATGCTTCTGCAATGGGTCGAATTAATGCATGGTGGTTTGCTTACAATATTGCTAATGAAAGACCTATTATAGGAGGTGGTTTTCACGTTTTTAACAGGGAGCTTTTCCTGGCATATGCACCTGAACCTGAAAAATTTCACGATGCACATAGTATTTATTTTGAAGTGCTGGGTGAGCATGGTTACGTAGGCCTGATTTTGTTCCTGTTGTTGTATTATCTCGTATTAAGGAATGCCAAATGGATACTCAAGAACACAAAGGACAAAGAAAATCTGCTCTGGGCCAGAGATCTGGCGTCTATGGTTCAGGTTGGTTTAATTGGCTATGCTGTGGGCGGAGCATTTCTTGGGTTGGCATATTTTGATCTTCCATACCATTTTATGGCCATAATTGTAATTCTCAGGACTATTGTGCAAAAAGAAAATAGTTATGAAGATAGTAATATAGAAAATAAAGGCACAAACAGACCGCATGCAATATGAATAAATATTCTATTTTCCCAATCAGTTTGATGGCCAATATATTATCAGGCCATGACAAACTCAATATTCTTATATTTCATCGTGTACATCCGGAAATAGATCCCTTGTTTCCCGGTGAAATTACCAGAGAGGAGTTTGACAGGAAGATCGAAGTAATTTCAAGAGCATATAATGTGTTACCGCTGGATTATGCTGTAAAAAAACTGCAGTCAGGAGAGCTGCCAAGAAAGGCAGTATCAATAACATTTGATGATGGGTATGCCGACAATCATGATATTGCCCTTCCAATATTGGAAAAATGGAATGTGTCCGCGACTTTTTTTATTGCCACCGGGTTTATTGACGGTGGAATAATGTGGAATGACAGAATCATTGAATCTATCAGGTTATCAAATAGACAGGAACTTGATCTTTCATTATTGGGTTTGGGGAGGATAAATATCTGTAATAATGAAAATAAACGACATTCAATAAAAAATATTATTGAGAAGATAAAATATCTGGAGCCTGATGAACGTGAGAAGCATATTATCTATATTGAAAACGAGTCTGGTGCATCACTACCAGATAATATTATGATGACATCTGATATGATAAAAAATCTTCATAAAGCAGGGATGAAAATTGGTGCACATACTGTTACACACCCGATTCTGGCAAATATTGATATTAAGCAGGCAAAAAATGAAATAGAACAAAGTAAAAATGCGTTAAATGATTTGCTGGGAGAAGATATAGATATTTTTGCCTACCCAAACGGAAAGCCGGGGACTGATTATAACAAACAGCACCCTGCCTTATTAAGAGAAACAGGTTTCAATCTTGCTGTGTCAACATGTTCTTCCTGTGCAACACGTCAGGATGATGTATTTCAATTGCCGCGGCAAACTCCCTGGGACAAGAACCCGTATTATTTCGGCGCAAGAATGGCATTAGGTTATAGAAAAAGGTGTAATTCACTCCTTTAATTATTGAGGGCATATTTTGGACAGTTTTATTATCACAGGCGCAATGACAAGGCCAAATGCTTCGAAGCTTGGAGAAGGCAAGTTATACGAGAAAGCGAGATTAGTAAGATATTTCCCTGAGGATAGTCACACGGAGATATTGCTGGAAATAAATGAGGGTGGTGAACATTATCCTGATGAGATGCCTAATCTTGAATTCACTGCCGGCACATTGTCTGGAGACAGGCTTTACTTATGTACCGATACGGAAGTTTTTATTTATAGTTATCCGGAAATCAAATTGCTTAAAACAGCATCATATCCGGTTTTTCAAAATATACATCATATTGCCCCATTAGGGGACGTGGTTGCCGTTACTTCTACAGGGCTTGACAGTGTAGTTCTGCTTGATAAAGAGGATTTATCATTTAAAGAGATTATAAGTGTACTCGACCCTGTTCAATATAAGAATGCGCCCTGGCACAAATTTTCAAAAGAAGTGGATTACAGAAAAGTACATTCTACAAAACCACATCAGGCACATCCAAATCATACGTTTATGCTTGATGATGAAATATGGGTAACAAGATTTAATCACAGGGATGCAGTTTGCCTGAGGGATGTATCAAAAAAGATCGACTTGGCGATATATGGTGTTCATGATGGCCACGTTGTTGGCGACTATATCTATTTTACCAGTGTCCATGGCAATATCATCATAGTAGATAAACATACACGTATGGTGGAAGATGTTATTGACCTTAATATGATAGAGAATGTTGGCATGCCGCTTGGCTGGTGCCGAGGTTTTGCAATGATAGACAACAATACTGCGATGATTGGCTATAGCAAACTCCGTGATACAAAGATAAAGGAAAATATTGCCTGGGTTAAGGAATTTGTAAGAGGTACAACAAGATTATTACATACCCGGGTAGTGACATACGATTTAGAGAAAAAGGAGAAGAAGGCGGAATACATAATGCCGAGAGGAACAGTTGATGCTATTTATAGCATCATTATTGATCAGTAGCGCCCTTTTTATTATCTTCATTCCAGGCATTGAGTTCTATCAAACGTTCTTTGGCACCTTCCAGGGGATAGCCTAGATTGTATGCTGCCTTGGCATGTTTTTTTGCCTCTTCCAGCTCACCTTTATCTATTAATGCAAGTGCAAGATTGTAGTGACCTTGAGCATGATCCGGTTTAAGCTTGAGTGCAATTTTGTACTGCTCGATTGCCTTGTCCAGTTGTGGATATTTTTGAAGATGAAATCCGTAAATAACACGCGTGTTGGGTTCATCAGGATTAAACTTTATCGCCTTCTGAAAATAACTGTCAGCAACAGCAGGGGTTATTTTTTTATATTCTCTTGAAAAGGACACTAGTTTAAGTAATGCACGGGGATGGTTAGGTACCCGTTTGAGCGTATATTCCAGATCAGACCAGACCCAGTCAAATTGACCTTTTTTATATCGTTGTTCCATCTTGTCGACATGAGCACCTGTGACCATGTCCAGATAATGTATATTGATGGGATCGTAGTAATCCTGAATAACTATATTTCCCTCCCAATAACCTCTTCCCGCTGTTGCAAACTGGGAGAAGAGACATAACAGGGAAACTGTCAGTATCGTTGAGTAGTTGGTCTTCATCAAAATCTTCATCTATATAATGCGACTGATTATACCAAATAATCAGGACGGATATAATTTTGGGGGTCTAGTGTAAGCCCATGATAATAATAGATATAAATAAATCACAGGTAAGTTCAGGATTTCCGTAGTAATTTATACAGAAATGAAGCCAATGAAGAGCAATAAAAATTTAAATGATACATGGTTCGGATTTCATCAGTCCATCTTTTGTGCCATTCCATAACTTTCCCATAGAATTCTATTTTCTGATATGTCTTATTCTCAAAAATCGCCTCAAATGATTCCTGTCGCATTAGCATGGCAGGAGAACTGGATTTGAATTCTTCATTGTATGTAGTTTTCAGGATGATGATGGTTTCTGCGTTGTGAATACAAAGATCCATTGCAGCATTGTCATTTCCATACCAGTATTTATAAACGGATGCTTGTTTTTTATGGGCAAACCTTTCCATTACTTGTTTGTAAAACATCCCTTGTTGGTTTTCAATATTTACTGCAGTCCCCGAATCAAGTTTCCAGCCAGAAGACTCGAGATTGCCATAATCAATAATCGCATTTATCATCTTGTCAGGGTCAGTAATTATCTCAAGTTTTGTGTCTATACCATTTTTCTTCAGCCTGTTTCTCTGCTTATTCATGTTCTGGCGAAGATTTTTCCCCCTTTTTTGCCAATATTCTTCAAAACTGCCGATAACAGAGATTCTGGATGTTTGAATATAGTCAATTGTATTGAGCTTGCTAGATGATTCAGGGCGTGAAGATATATCCGGATCCAATTGCGTTATCCCCAGCATCAATGTTAAGCCTTTTAGTGTCTTACACAGGCTTTTTAGGGTATCAACAAGTAATTCATTCGTATAGACGGACATTGAAATGGGGGCTTGTGATGGCTGAAACGATTCCCATACGCCGGTTTGCTTTTTAGTAATTATAAACATAGCAACAACAAGCTCGTTCTGCCTTGCTATTGCCAGGATTTCTTTTCCAGTTGAAAAATTATCAATAAGAGGAATAACAAAGTCGGATGCAAGAAGAAGCGAATTGGAATTGCTTTTATTCAGCGCATCCCATTGTTCGCTGTAGTTATTGAACTCATTAACAGGAAGTAATGACCATTTCATAAACTTAATGGTATGTCTCCAGTGTTTCTTTAATGGTGTTTACCATCCAGTCAATATCCGACTGGCTTAGCTCCTGATGGCAGGGGAATTGAAATAGTTGCCTTGATAGCCGGATACTTGTATTGCAAACATTCTCGGTTACTCCTTCCCATAGTGTTTCGCCAAAACGGAGGATAGGAACTCCCTGATTCTTGAGAATTGGAAATATTTTCTCAGGATTATCAAAGATAACAGGTATTACATAAGGCACTACATTCTCAGGAAGTGTATTGTATAGTGGTCTTGCACCATTGATAGCAGATAACTGTTTATATATGTACTGATAATTTTTTCTTCTTTCAGTGGCAATTCTCTGTTTATTAGAAATACACATAAAGAATCTGGATGGAGCGGAAATTTCTTTATCAATCCATGATGGATCAAAAGAATACCCACCTTCCGATGAACCAGGTCCTATTGTAATTTTTTTGTGTAAAAAAATCTTTTTTACAAGAGACCATGACCAGTCCTTTAACTTTAAAGGCCAGTATAAAAACGGGATTAGAATATTCAGTCTGTTATATTCAAATGCCTGTTCCAGCGTATTAAGTAAACTCTTTATATTAAACCTGACTCCGCTTGGTCTCAACCCTGAACTGTCCAATGGGCGTGTCGAGGAGACGAGACATCCTCCGTCATATATAGGAAAAAATTTCATTGAACTTGCGATTGAATAGTCACCAAATGAGCCTACAGGTTGATTATCAATTATGCCAAAAAAGGAATGAGCACAATCTTCAATCAATGCAATATTATTTTTTTTGCAAAGCTGTTGTATTTGTAACATTGGTTGGTGAAAACCAAAGTAATGTGTCACTAAAATGGCTTTGACATCTGGTGTTATTTTATTTGTAATATCTTCGATATTAACAATAGTGTCGGAATTAATACTGAAAAATACAGGTATTGCTTCTGCCCATAATACGGGTTCAACCATAGAACTACAGTGATATGCCGGTATGAGGACAATATCACCCTTTTTAATACCCAGCTCGCGTAAAGCCATTGCAATCGCAACCCTGCCACTTGTGACAAGGGCAATATTCTTGTTATCAAGGATTGATGGAGTTCTGGCAGCATCCATCGTAAAAAGTGACAGACTTTTTCTGGATAGCACCGGATGGAGCGGGATGGCGGGTCTTGGGTAATCTTCCATATCTAGAAATTCAGCAATTCCGGCTTCAGTTTTTCTGTTAAAAAGCCGATTATTATCATATTATTCAAGTGTTAACCAACCTTCCGGGATTTATGTAAAATATATCACTGATTGGATAGCGAACTCCAGTGGTTATTCAATTGAGAGAAGATATGCGCCAATTAATTCCTGATCATCTGCCAAGAACCAGACTACCCATATTTGTTAGATCGAAATGGTGGCTTTTTCGTATTCTTGAAACTATAAGCATGGTGAAGGAAAAAGCACAAGGCATTTCACAGGATTCTGGTACACAGTGGTTATTTCATGGAAAAACTGTTAATGGGAAAAAGACGTTACTGGTTTTTCTGTCAACGATTGGTGAAATGAATGCTATAGGTATTTTCCTGAAAAAATTACTTCATGAAACCGGATATCCCAATCTGGTAATAATGACAGACCATCTTCATTATGTTGAGCCATTTCGGAAGCAATATCCGGATGCACATATTGCTGTCTTGACAGGGCACAGTAGACAGATAAGAACTCTATTTGATGCGTTTAGCCCGGATTTTCTAATTCTGGGTGAAATTCCATGTCGACTATCGGATGCTCCATGTAGACTGCCTTTTGCAGCCATATATTATGCAAAGAAAAAAAATATCAGTGTAGTTATGGTAAATGGCTGGTTGTACAAACAACTTCCAGGGTGTCTTATTGATACAATAGAGAAAAAACTATTTGACCGTGATTATGTCCAATTGATTGATCAATATTCAGTGCAGACTGATAGTGTAAAAGAAGAACTAATTACATTGGGAGCGGATAAAAACCATATACATGTATCAGGAAATCTGAAGTTTGATGCGGTTCAAGGTGTCAAATTTGATGTTGAAAACGCAAAAAGTCCGGACTGGATAATAGAAATAAAAACCGGCGAGAGAGCCTGCATTGTAGCAGGATGTCTGACGGAAAAAGAGGAACAGGAGATTGTTCTTGATGCCTTTATTGCTCTCAAAAAAAACATACCGGATGCACTTCTTGTAATTGTGCCACGGCACCCGGAATTTAAAGATAGAATGACGCAACTTGCCAATCTTATTAAAGAGAAGGAACTTAATTATATATTCAAGACTGACAGTGATATATCAATGATAAAAGACAGTGATGTTTTGGTGGTTAACACAGTAGGAGAGCTGAAGGACTTTTATGCAATAAGTTCTATTTGTTATGTTGGCGTCGATCATAATGTACTTGAGCCAATCATGTATAAAAAGCCGGTATTTGTTGGTAGTGGATGGCATGATATTTATCCTTCTTATCCTGTATATAAATTATTAATTGACTCAGGTGTTATTACTGAAGGTAAAAACAGCAATGATTTATGTGCAATGTGGTTAAATATTCTGAACAGTTCTGGTGAGATGGAGTTATATAAATCAAAAACTGATGAGGTGCTGGCATCGCATTCAGGCGTGTGCGAAAAAACAATACGGTTGTGGTCCAATGGAAAATAAAAATATTCGTTATGTACCACGTAAAATTTCGCATCATGGCGGACACTCTGGCTATGATCTGGTGTTTCATGAGCTGGGCATTGAAACTGCGCAAAGCCGATTGATCATGAAAATAACGCGGTGGATACCGGAATTCATCGCTTGGAGGCTGAGAGCAATGCGGCCACAGCCAACAGGGTGGACAGGTTTGCAGGCAGAAGCAGGTGCCATTCCCTGGGTTATGGGCGGTAAAAACAGGCTATGTCATTTTATTTATGGAGAGGATACCTATTTCTTTACGCCGTTATGGAAAAAGAAAAAAAATAGAGTTATCGCCACATACCATTATCCACCACAAAGGTTAATAGAGAGAGTTTCTCCCGCAGCAGTCAAAACGCTTGATGCAGTGATTATTGTTTCAAATATTCAGAGAGAATATTTTGAGCAGTTTATCCCGGAAGAAAAAATATTCTTTATACCTCATCATGTAGATACGGAATTTTTTACACCCCCAAAAAACACACGTGTCTACGCAGGAGAACTAAGGGCGGTATTTGCAGGGAATTGCCTTAGAGATTTTGATACCCTGAAAGAGCTAATATCGTTCAGCGAGGATAGATACAATAAATTAAGATTTGATCTTGTTATACCGCAAGAGAGAATAGATATGTTTGCACAATATAAAAATACTGTTTGCCACTCCGGAATCAGTGATAAAGAGTTACTCGAAATTTATCAGAGTGCTCATTTTGGAATTATGCCAATGATGGATTGTACTGCTAACAACACTGTTCTTGAAATGATGGCAACCGGGTTGCCTGTGATAGTTTCAGATGTAGGTGGAATAAGGGATTATCTGGATGAAACAGGTAGTATTTTTGTAAAAAAAGGTGATGTTGATGGGTTTAGTAATGCAATAAAAGAAATAGAAAACAACACACACATATGCAATGTTATGGGGGAATATAATAGGGCAAAGGCAGAACATAATTTTTCTTTGCCTGTAGTGAAAGATATTTTCATAAAGCTATATAATGATTTAATCAACAGTATTTCTTGAATAGGTTAATTTATATGGATGTTTCAATTTTATTACCTACCCGAAAAAATATACACATTCTGCAAAGGAGTCTGGAAAATTTTCGACAGATAAATAGTTCCGATATTGAGTGGGAAATTATTGTTATTGATAATATTGGGGATATGGAAACAAGGGAAATTGTTGAGAAATATTCAGATCAACTTCCGCTAAAATATATTCTCGAAGAGAAGAAGGGAAAGAATAATGCATTAAATGCGGGATTAGATAAGGCTAGTGGAGAACTGCTGGCATTTGTAGATGATGATATTCTTGTCTCAAATAACTGGCTTCAGGAAATATGGAAGGGGCAACAAAGATGGCGCTCAAATGATATATTTGGAGGGAGAATACTTCCGCTTTTTCCAGATAATAAATTACCTGATCTGGATATGGATGATCCATTCGTAAAAGGCGCATTTGCGATAGCAGATTGGGATATAAAAGAAGGTGAATACGAGCCAGATATGGTTTGGGGTGGAAATATGGCAGTTCGCGCCAGAATTTTTAGGCAGGGTAATATATTTAATGCACACATAGGACCATGTGGCACAAATTATATAATGGGGAGTGAGACAGAGTTTACAAGAAGAATGTTCAGGCAGGGCCATATTCCTGTTTTTCTTCCAGGAGTACAGGTTTTACATATAATAAGAGAAGAACAGTTAGAGCCGGACTGGTTATTTAAACGTTCATTCAGAACAGGCCGTGGTTCAGCTATAAGAACGGGAAAGCCGAGAGTAAAACAATTTCTTAATATACCAAGATTTATGTTCATGAATTTAGCAAAATTGTATGCTATGTATTTTTTAGCATTATTATCCGGAAGCAAAAGAAAGAGAGTCGAAAATGGCATGAAGCTATGGCGAGAAATCGGAATGATGTATCAGTATAGGAAAGGCCTTGATAGCGTGGTTGAGAAGTGAAAAACAAAACAATATTATTTATTTTATTACTGTCGCTACCAAAAATAGCTTGTTCATTCGAATATGAAAAAGACAAGGGAATTATAAAAGTACTAAATAATCTGGGTGATAATTCATCATACAGGTTTGACAAAATCAGGGTTTCAGGCAAAAAGATAGATACAGTTCCTTTTTACAAATCATATGGACCTAAAGTACGAGATTTCTCAACCAAAATGGTATACAGCGAAGACAGAGGAACAGCTCTTTATTGTGGTGCAGGACATAACAGACCGGTTTTGAATGATGTTTGGGAGTATCATCTCGCATCTAATACATGGTATTTGCTTCACCCTTCTGATGGCGGTCTGCAAAATAATGTCAGGAACAACTGGCGTATATTAAAAGCAGTAGAAAAAAAGCAAAGCCAGAATCAGCGGGTCGACAAAAAGCTGTTATCAAAATACGGACAGGCAAAACAGGAAATGATGTCCTGGTACAGGAAGTATATTAAATTCGAAAATGGATATTTGCAGACAATCAGTGGTGGTCCCCCTTACCCCAGCCATACATGGGATGGATTAACCTACGACCCGAACGTAAAAAAACTGCTTTGGCATCCGGGTGGTGAGGGAAGTCTTAAATGGTATGCCGAGTCTAATAATTTATCATTTGATGAATTACTAAAGAAAAAAGGCATTACGTCAAAGGTGTGGATGTACCAGCCGGCCAGCGATACATGGGTAAAACAATCTATAAAGGCCGGAAGTCATCAACCAGCGTTAAGAGGTATGGGAGCAACACTCCAATATATACCGGATATTAAAAAATCAATTTTTTATGTTGCAGTCAGCAATGTGTCGCCACCAGCATATGAAATGTGGACGTATGATGCCGTCAACAATGTTTGGGAGGAAATCTATCCAAATAACGGGCAGAGTATCTCCGCTTTGTCCAGAAATGGGGTGTCTCCATTTGGAGAAGTTCAGTCGGCATATAGTACCAGGGATAAAAAACTGGTTGTCTTGTCCGGGAGTAAGACCTGGAGTTATGATGTTCTCAATAAAGAATGGTCATTTATTGTAGATGACCCGAAGACCAGAGGACATCATGTTAACTCCGTATTTGTCTATGATTCTGTAAATGATATCTTTATATTAATTCAGCCAGGCTCAGGGTATGAGGGAAATAAGCGTTCGCCTTATATAATACGAACCATGAAGCTAAAAGAGAAAAGATGGGTTACAGTTACACAAGAGGGGCCAGAGCCGCGCAAGGGGAAATGGTGGCCACCGGCAGGATATTATGATCCTGAACACAATGTTGTTGTAACCTATAATTCAGAAGAAATCTGGTTGTATCGTTATAAAAAATAACACTTAAGATTTGTAATAAAATCAGGAAGTAAATGAAATGAGTGATTTTGCAGGTTGGTTTTATAACGATGCTACAAGCAATCTTGATCATGTTGAATTAATGACTGGCAAGAATGCAGGAAGTTTTCACTCTTCAAATAATATTGTATCAAATGATAAATCACTACTGCTTAATGTTCCTAAACAGGATGGAAACAGTGAAATATTTTTCAGTGATGACTGCGGTTGTCTAATATCAGGTGAAGCATATTGGGAAGAAGGGAAATACAGTAAACTATCTGAAGAACAGGGATTTCCATTATCACTTGTTTATGCATATAAGGAGTTAGGTAAAAAAATACTGGATATCCTGCATGGTCCATTTGCAATCGCTATCCTTGATAGCAGAAACCGGAAAATATTGCTTGCTATTGACCGGATGGGAATTAAAAGTCTTGCTTACAATATAAATGGAAGAGACATCGTTTTTTCAACACGTACAGGTTTTGTGGCGTGTCATCCCCAGGTCAAGACAGAAATAAGTAATCATGCAATTTATGATTATTTATATTTTCATATGGTTCCCGGCCCCGAATCTATATACAAAGGCGTGCGTAAACTTGGCCCTGCTGAATATATCGAAATTGCCAATGGCAGTGTTAATCAGGGAAGATACTGGAATCCGGAATTCGGAGAGAGCGATAAAAGTGAAGCCCGACTTTGCGGGGAATTGAGGGATATTCTTGGAAACTCGGTTGAACGATGCCTTGCCAAAAAAACGGGCACATTTCTTAGTGGAGGGCTGGATAGTTCAACCGTAACGGGGATAGCGGGAACAAAGAAGGGTGGCAATGTAGATGCTTTTTCCATAGGGTTTAATGCGGATGGATATGACGAGATGCCGTATGCACGACTGGCAGCCGGTCACTTCAATGTTCGACATCATGAATATTATTTATCACATGAGGATGTTGTTGATGCCATACCCAGAATAGTCAATGCATATGATGAACCTTTTGGTAATTCCTCTGCAGTTCCAACCTATCTTTGTGCAAAAAAAGCAAAAGAGCACGGTGTTGATGTTATGCTCGCAGGTGATGGTGGTGATGAGCTGTTCGCTGGTAACGAGCGTTATATCAAACAGAATATTTTTGAATACTACAATCAGGTTCCGTTATTTATAAGAGCGGTGTTTCTTGAACCATTGATCCTGAAGACAGGTATATTTGGAAAAATCAAAGGTCTGTCAAAAATTAAAAGCTATATTGAGCAGGCAAAAATACCATTACCAGACCGGCTTGAGACATATAATTACTTTCATATAAACTCACCAAAAAATGTACTTAATCCGGACTTTATTACAAGTATTGATCTGGATTCTCCGATTAAATCAATCAGGGACACATATTTCTCAACCAATTCGAACGACAGGGTCAACAGGATGCTGTTTCTGGACTGGAAAAAAACGCTGGCAGACAACGATCTCCGGAAAGTAAATACAATGTCAGAACTGGCTGGAATCAGGACAGTATATCCTATGCTCGATGATGAGGTTGTTTCTTTCTCCACAACGATACCGACAGAGATGAAACTTAAAGGCAATAAATTACGAGCCTTTTATAAAAAGGCGTTTGGTGATTTTCTTCCACAGGAAATAATCAATAAAAGAAAACATGGTTTCGGGCTTCCCTATGGGGTCTGGATGAAAGATTATGCCCCGCTTAAAGAGCTTGCATATGATTCAATGGAGTCATTAAAGAAAAGACATTATTTTCAGGAAAGCTATATCGACAAGCTTGTCAGATCTCATGACAAGGTACACCCCGCCTATTTTGGTGAATTTATATGGGTATTTATGATGCTGGAACTCTGGTTACAATCGCATAATATATAGACAATTATGATAAAATGGCGCGATTGCTATTAGTGAGGAATGACATGTTTGAAGAAGTGCGTGACTTAATTGGCAGTGTTTTACAACTGGGAGACAGGGTAAACACTATCACAAATGAGACTCCTTTATTAGGGAACCTGCCAGAGCTTGATTCTATGGCAGTCGTAACTGTAATAACTTCTCTTGAAGAACATTATGGCTTTTTTGTCGAAGATGATGAAATTTCCGCTGACACATTCTCAACGATGGGAAGTCTGGTGGAATTTGTCGAACAGAAGGTGAAGGGTTGATTTCTGATTATTCAAATATAATTATTAATCCGTTTTTTATAGAAGGTGCATCAGGAAAGAATTTTGCACTTGAATTATTGCCATCTGAAAAAATTAATATAACCAAAGCAGTTCTTTATTTTCCACCATTTGCTGAAGAGATGAACAAGACAAGGCGAATGGCCGCCCTGCAAGCACGAGCCCTTGCTTCACAGGGAATCCAGGTGATCCAGCTCGATCCGTTTGGCACCGGTGACAGCGAGGGAGATTTTTCCGAAGCTGACTGGGAAATCTGGTCAACAGATATGCAAAAAGCAGTAAACAAACTTGAGGAAAATAATATAGAAAATATTATTTTCTGGGGTTGCAGGCTGGGAATTTTACTGGCGTTATATACAGCATCGAAAATAAAAAAGAATATTGACTTTGTTTTCTGGCAGCCTGTAGTAAAGGGTGAAATATTCATGACGCAGTTTATGAGATTGAAGCTTGCGTCAGACATGATGAATTCCAATAAGAAATTAACAATAAAAGATCTTAGATCAATATTAGAGAGTGGAACTAATATTGAAGTTGCCGGCTACTCGCTTTCACCAGCTTTGGTAGATGCGGTAGATAGAATGGAATTTTCACAGTTATTGCCCGCAAGCAATACAACGATTAACTGGTTTGAAATCACACCTGATTTAAACATGCCTCAGAGTCCGGCAAATAAAAAAATTATAGATATGTGCAAGGAATCAGGAATAAAAATGAGTATATCCAGAATTGAAGGGGAAGCATTCTGGACTACCCCGGAAATAAGTGAAGTTCCTGAACTCATTGAGCAGACAACAAAAATTATTTGTGGTCATTAACATGGAAAGTATCGAGATTCCTCTGGTAGTAAACTGTGACGGAAGACGGTTGATCACTATTACTCACAAGCCGGAATCCATGATATCAACCGGAGTTGTGTTAATTGTTGGCGGTCCCCAGTATCGTGTTGGTAGTCATCGACAATTTGTCTTGCTTGCAAGGAAACTGGCGGAAAATGGCATACCTGTGCTCAGGTTTGACTATCGATCAATGGGGGATAGTGAAGGTAATAAAATCCAGTTTGACCAGATTGAAACGGATTTGGCAGTAGCAATAGAAACTTTTTTCTCCAATATGGACGGGTTAAGCAAGATAGTATTATGGGGATTATGTGATGCCGCTTCTTCAGCATTATTTTACGGATATAAGGATGAACGTATAAAAGGAATGGTTCTTCTGAATCCATGGGTACGAACAGAGCAGGGTGAGGCACGTACTTATATTAAACACTACTATTTAAAGAGGATATTTAATACAGACTTCTGGAAAAAGGTGATTAAGGGAGAATGGAATATAAAGGAATCGCTTTCCGGTTTTCTGAGCTTGTTCGGAAAGCTATGGAAACATGATCGCTCCGGAAAGGAGAATTCTGAACAATATAACACATCACTTCCTGAACGTATGCTTTCAGGACTGGAAAAATTCTCTGGAGGCATATTATTAATTCTTAGCGGTCAGGATTATGTGGCTGATGAGTTCAGAGAGGTTGTTGCTTCATCAGAAAAATGGCGAAATGCACTTGGCAGTTCGAGAGTAACAACACATACAATCCAGGATGCAAATCATACCTTCTCATCAGGTGTGTGGAGAAAAAATGTGGAAGACCTTACTACTGAATGGATAAGAAGGCTAGATAAATATGATGAACAATAATTCCAATATAAAAACATGTCTGTTGGTAATAGCAGGCCTGATAATTACAGTAGTTACAGGGTGTAGCAACAGTACACCAGTTATCTATATGGAAGATATCAATGTCAGGGAGGGTAATAGTGAAATAACAATAGCGGATATTTACGTGAATCTTATGCAGTCATCAGATAAGGAAATAAAGGTCAATTATCTCCTTAGGCCTTTAACAGCAGAGCAGGATAAGGACTTTAAAGAAAAGAAGGGCAGTCTTGTTTTTCAGCCGGGTGAAACCAGAAAAAAAATAGATATTGAAATAATTACTGATTTAATTAATGAGGCAGACGAGACACTGCTGGTTGAATTAAGTGATCCTGTAAATGCATCGTTTGATAAAAACGATGATGGATCGATTAATAATATGGCAGTTGT
Organism: Gammaproteobacteria bacterium; assembly: GCA_029882995.1. GTDB lineage: Bacteria > Pseudomonadota > Gammaproteobacteria > DAOVJZ01 > DAOVJZ01 > DAOVJZ01. Next base: position 19,857 of record JAOUJV010000030.1, read on the forward strand.
AACAATCCAGAATGATGATACACCGCATGTCAGATTCTCAAAATCATATTTTTCTGTTTCAGAAGGCAATGGTAAAGTAAAAATCAGGGCAGAGATGGATATTACAAGCGAGGTGGAGATTCGAATTCCTGTCTCAATCAGTGGTACAGCAGAAGAATTATCTGATTACATCCTCAGAGATAACAGTTTTGTTATAAAGCCGGGGAGTACCAGTTCAGAAATTGAAATTTATATCAGGGATGATGACAAGCAGGAGTGCCCGGAATCAATAGAGCTAAGTCTGGAATCGGATAAAAGCCAGAAAACAGTTATTGATATAAATGATAATGATATTAAAGGTATGCACTGGTTAGTGGGAAAAGGAAAACTTTGGGAAAATATAGGTGATATTGCAAAAAAAGCACATGATGGAGATGTAGTAGAAATACAGGAGGGTATATATGAAGGTGATGTTGCAATATGGAAACAAAATAATTTATTGCTTTGCGGGGCCGGGAAAGGAGCTGTACTAAAAGCAAATGGAAGATCCGCAGGAAACAAGGGGATCTGGGTAATCAGAGGGAATAATGTTGTTGTCCAGAATATCAGTTTTGAAGACGCAAAAGTAAAACATAAAAATGGTGCCGGAATAAGGTTGCTGGGAGGTGATCTGACAGTAAGGCATTGTCGATTTAAAAATAATGAAAATGGTATTTTGTCAGGAAATAAAAATCGTAACCATATTATTGTCGAGTATTCAGAGTTTATTGAAAATGGTGCTGGAGATGGTCAAAGTCATAATATTTATATCGGAAAGGCAAAAAGGCTCGATCTGAAGTTTAATACATTCAGAGGTGCGAGGGTTGGACATAATATAAAAAGCAGAGCTATGGAAAACAACATCTGGTACAACCGCATTATGGATGGCAAGGATGGTAATGCAAGTTATCAGATAGATCTGCCTGCAGGAGGGGTTTCATATGTTGTTGGCAATTCAATTCAACAGGGACCGCGTGCCGAAAACTGGGCATTGGTATCATATGGTGCAGAAAAGGCAAAAAATCCGGATAACAGATTATATCTTGTAAATAATACGCTTGTTAATGACAGAAAATCAGGTGTTTTTGTCAATATTCATAAGGCAGACTATGTGTACATTGCAAATAATATTTTTTCTGGTGATGGTAAAATAATCTCGGGCGAGGCGGATATGGTTGGGAATTTAAATAACGACGATCCTGGTTTTGTAGATCGTGATAATTTTGATTACAGACTAAAAAATAATTCAGAGGCAATTGATGCTGCTGTCATTACAGATGTAATTGAAACAAACTCGCTTGTCCCTGCATTTGAGTACTATCCCGAAACCGGAAAGCAGATACGACCATTAATAAACAATATTGATATTGGCGCCTACGAGTTCAGACCGTAAAATTCAGATTTTTTCAAGCAATTGTGCCAGAGTCCTTGATGCATTTTGACGGGAATAACCTTCTATCTTTTCCATAACCGGAACATTTGCAGAGTTGTGTTTAATCATTTGAATAAAATGATTCAGCCCCGTTCTTATTTGTTCAGGGGATTTGATATCTGCTATTGATTCTATTCCGACAGCCTTTAAAAGGCTGGCAGTGCAACCAGTGGTCGAGACAATGCCAAAAATCGGCTTCCGTGCGCGAAAATATTCGTATATTTTTGCAGGTATCTGGTGGTCACAATTCTCAGCCTGAAAAACAAGCAGACCATCAGCATAAAGCATTTCCTTTAATGCTTCCTTGTAAGGCAAGGCAGGCTCGATAAAAACAATATCATCTATATCCAGTTTTTTTATAAAGTAATTGTAAAATTCATCATTCCCACTTGCGCGTAATATTATTTTGATATTATCCCTTGATATGTCATTATTTTTTTTCATATCAGATATGGCATTAAAGAACGGTTCAGGATTGCGTTCATCTTGATATAGAAGACCACTATGTACAAAACAAAGCTTGCCTGATGAAGAATGATGATAATTGAATCCTTTGATTTCACCTTCAACTTCCTGAAACAGTTCTTCGTCATATCCATTTGGAATAACGCTTAATCTGGACTCGGGGATATCAGGGTAGGACTTTATGTACATTGATCTGGATTCTTCGGTTGTGAAAACAGCATGCTGGCATTGATGTAGCACTTCATTTTCTATTTTCCGATAAATACGTTTTAATAACGGATCTTTAGGATAATCCGGATCAGTCATGGTATCTCTGAAGTCTGCAATCCAGGGGATTCTGGTTGATTCATGAATAGATTGGCCAATCATATGTGCTGTTGCTACAGGGTATGTTGACCAGATAATTTCCGGTTTGTATTGGCGAATGAGTTTTTTACCGGCAAATATTGCTGGGTAGTACCAGCTTGCCCACCGGTCAGGGCGAGACAACCATGCGGGATATTTACCTAAAATAGAGAAGTGTCGTGCCGCATCAAGAGCAAAAGCACGTTCAACAACAATACCTTCAAGATCATGGATAGTTTGTGTATCACACCATTCATGAGCCCTGTTATTTACAGTTAAGATAATTGGTTTCCAGCCATAGTCACGCAAATGCTGTGCAAATTTTAATGTTCGATGCACACCACTGCTCCGCGCTACTGGCGGAAAATGAAATGCGATCATCAGGATATTACGTGTCACGATTTATCTAGAGAAAAATTTCAGCCGGAGCAGGGTGGCTTAGAAATGCTGTTGGACTTGCAGTTAACCCATAGGCACCTGACTGGAAGACTACTATCATATCGCCTGGTTCAGCTTTTGCCATTTCCATTTTATCAGCCAGTATATCCATTGGTGTACATAAAGGACCAACTACATTCACGATTTCACGCTCCGCTCCCTTCATTTTATTACCAACGGCAACAGGATAGTTCTTGCGGATGAATTGCCCAAAGTTACCGGATGCCGCCAGATGGTGATGTAATCCGCCATCAGTGACAAGAAAGACCTGACCACGGGATATTTTTCGGTCTATTACTTTGGAGACATAGATTCCGGCCTCTCCGACCAGATAACGGCCAAGCTCTATGATAATCTCGGTATCAGGTAATTTCTTCCTTACATCAGGTAACAGTTTTTTCAGATTGTCACAAACCTTCTCGACATCAAGAGGAGTTTCTCCGGGGAAATAGGGGATACCAAAACCGCCGCCAATATTTAATGTTTTGAGTGGAGTAGATAATTTCTTACATAGACTCAATGCCAGTTCAAATGTTTTATCATGTGTCTCGCATATTGCCTCGGCCCTGAGGTTTTGTGACCCACTAAAAATATGGAATCCCTGAAAGTCCAGCCCAGCTGGAGATATCTTGGGCAGTAAATCAGGTACAGACTCGGCATCAATACCAAATTGTTTTGGTCCGCCACCCATTTTCATCCCTGATGTCTTGAGTTCAAAATCAGGATTAACTCGAATGGCTACTTTGGGAGTCAGTTTCAG
>JAOUJV010000114.1 GCA_029882995.1 Gammaproteobacteria bacterium
ATGCACCGTCTTGGTTTTGCGCCGGACCAACTTGAAAACACATTAAAACAACTGACTGTATGTAAACAGATAAATTGGCCGGTGCGTTTTATGACACATCTGGCCAATGCGGATGATCAGAACAATCCACACACACAGGAACAGATTGCTTTATTTGATAAGACATTAGAAGGGATGCAGGGAGAGCAGAGCATTGCCAACTCCGGCGGCATTCTGGGTTGGCAAGAATCGCATCGTGACTGGGTGCGACCCGGTGTGATGTTATACGGTGTTTCTCCGTTTAATCACCAGACGGGTCTGGATAATGATCTGAAACCGGTCATGACATTAAGCGCGCGCCTGATTGCAGTAAACCCGCACAAGCAAGGTGAAACCATTGGTTATGGTTCAACATGGGAATGTCCGGAAGATATGCTGGTGGGGGTTGTAGGCATTGGTTATGGTGACGGTTATCCACGCCATGCACCGACAGGAACACCGGTACTGGTTAATGGCGAACGCGTTGAACTGATAGGGCGTGTTTCAATGGACATGATTTGCGTTGATTTGCGTTCCCAACCTGATGCCAAACCGGGTGATAAAGTGATCCTGTGGGGTGAAGGTCTGCCGGTAGATGAAATTGCCGACAAGGCCGGCACGATTGGTTATGAATTATTGTGCGGTGTGACAGAGCGTGTAAATAAAACCTATTCAGAATAACGAATAGAGCCGGTTATACCCCCTCACCCTAACCCTCTCCCGGAGGGAGAGGGGACGGAAAAGATTAAAAGGACATTCCTTTACTCCCTGTTGTTGGGAGAGGGGCTGAAAAGAGCAAAGATTATTCCTTTATTCCCTCTCCCTCCGGGAGAGGGTTAGGGTGAGGGGATCAAAAAAGGTTTTATCATTTATGAGCAAACAAAAAATAATTTACAGTTGCACCGAATGTGGTGCCGAAGCCAATAAGTGGTCAGGACAGTGCTTTGATTGCGGTGGCTGGAATACATTAGTTGAAGCCATAAGCGAACCTAAAAAGACAGGGCGTCATGCCAACTTCTCTGAAAAGGCAATGGCACTCAAGACCTGGTCCATGACCGAGGTTGAAACCGGTGAGAAGGTACGCAGCAGTATCGGTATCTCTGAACTGGATCGTGTACTTGGCGGTGGATTAGTACAAGGCTCGGTGATATTGATAGGTGGTGATCCCGGTATTGGTAAATCCACCTTGCTGTTACAAGGTATGGTCAACCTGTGCAAACAGACTTCCGCATTGTATGTCACCGGTGAAGAATCATTACAACAAGTCACCATGCGCGCACAACGTATGGGATTGGTGGCGCCTGAATTAAGACTGGTTGCCGAAACCAGTGTTGAACGTATCCTTGAAATCGCCGCCAGCGAATCACCACAAGTAATGGTGATTGATTCCATCCAAACTGTTTATACCGATGAACTGTCATCCGCACCCGGCTCGGTATCACAAGTACGTGAATGTGCCGCGCGTCTGGTGAATTATGCCAAACAAACCGGCACCGCCATGTTTTTAGTCGGTCATGTCACTAAAGAAGGCGCACTGGCCGGACCGCGCGTACTTGAACACATGGTCGATACCGTATTGTATTTTGAAGGTGACAGCTCCAGCAGTTACCGCGTGATCCGTGCCAATAAAAATCGTTTTGGTGCCGTGAATGAACTCGGCGTATTCGCGATGACTGAAAAGGGACTGCGCGAAGTCAAAAACCCGTCTGCGATCTTTTTATCACGCCATGAAGAACCGGTTTCCGGCAGTGTGATAATGGTCACGCGTGAAGGTAGTCGCCCGATGCTGGTCGAAGTACAAGTACTGGTTGATGAAAGCCATTCACCTAATTCACGCCGCGTCACATTGGGTCTCGATCAAAACCGACTCTCCATGTTGCTCGCGGTGTTACATCGACACGGCGGCATTGCCATGTTTGATCAGGACGTATTCGTAAACGTGGTGGGCGGCGTACGCGTTACCGAAACCGCGATCGATCTCGCTGTACTACTCGCCGCGCTATCCAGCATGCGCAACAAACCTATGCCGAACGATCTGGTCGTATTCGGTGAAGTCGGACTCTCCGGTGAAGTTCGCCCGGTACAGGCTGGACAGGAAAGACTGCACGAAGCCGCCAAACACGGATTCAAAAAAGCCATTGTCCCGGCCGCCAATGCGCCCAAGAAAAAAATCGAAGGTATGGAAGTGATTGCAGTAAACAGGATCAGTGAAGCGTTGGAAGCGATATAGAATAAGTCTGCTATCGACCCAAAGCAGACATTAAGAATATTAATAAAAACGGGGGGGTTCATTGTCACGATTTACTGATATAGTGACTATTAGGTATAAAGATATGAAATATCGTTCACATATATTTATAGCAATAATTTCCTTGGTAATAGGAGTTGTAATATCTTATTTATATTTTGAAGAAAGTTATGACAAAAAAATAGAAGAATCATTAGCTCAAATAGGCGAGTTTGAAGACACATACCGTATAAGCATGCCCGTTTCGAGAATGAGTATTTTAATGGATTCAATTACTAAGATAGAAAAAGAAAAATATTCTGAATTTTACAGAAAGTCTTGTTTTGAAATAAAATTAATACATGAGTCACTTTCAATTCCAGTTAACAGGAAGAAGCTTGTTGAAAGAGAGGTTGAAATATTTAATAGGGCAAAAGAATTAATTAAAGAATATGAAGCAAAAGGATTATGCTCTTTCAAAGAGTAAACATGCCTAACAAGTGTATTAAACCGTTTTCTGGGACTCTCCTGGCGTCATACCCCTTATACGGGTGTTGAGTGTCCGCTTTTGGCCGGTAAGCGACAGGTCGGAAACCGACCCAAAGCAGACATAAGTAAATCATAAAATTGCAATGTACTATCACCATTTGCTGATATAGTAACTGTTAACTGCAATGGAGAAATTATGCCAAGAAAACTAGTTTTCTTGATAGTAATAGGGATCTTCTTTCTAAGCGCCTCTCTGTCAGGTGGTTCTGTAGGAGCATCTTCGGCATGTGTTAATAACGAATGTAAAGTTGTGGTAGCATCATCGATCGCCAGCCTGTTATTGGGCATTAGTTTGGGATTGTTTATATTTTATTTTCCGCGAAAACATTCTATTACCGATTCGTCAAACATTGTCGGTTTATGGCGACGTTTTGGCGCATTTTTTCTTGATTTTATGACAGTATTGATTGTAATTAGTCCTATCGCAGTTGTGCCAATTTTGATAGCTGAGGCGAATTTTACCAGCGAATTTACATGGAGTTTTGAACGCGATTTTGTAAGGCCAACTGATGATATTTACTTATTGCCAGGGGTGTTTGGTATCTTTATCGCTTTATATTTGTACTTTCTTCTTTATGCGCGTTCTAATATTCAAACTGTAGGTCAATATATCCTAGGCTATAAGGTTAAAGCTATAGATGAAAATGATAATTCACCGCAATATGCAAAGAGAGTTCTGTTTTCGTTCTGGGGTCTTTGTGCATGGCCTATTTCAGTTATTCTTGCATTGAGAACTCCAAAAAAAGCATGTTGGTGGGACGCCATTACCAATACTGAAGTAGTGAGGACTATGGTAGTTAACAAGGAACTCCAACCAACAATTGAAAGCGGTGGCTGAGCTTAGCTATTGAATGTCTGCTTCTGGCCGTAAGCTGACGTTATTTAATCCCATCGGCACAGCCTAGAGGCGCAGTGACAAAAACTACTTACCCAGTTCCGCCAGTTCCCGATTAACCAGTTCGGCATCACCAAGATTGACTTCCAGTAACCGGCGCAGATGGGTGATGCTGTCCAGATCCATGTTTTTGGTTTCGAGCCCCAGATGGTTGTCATGAATATGTGCAATAGCGGTTTCCATATGAATATCGACTTCACCATTACCCAGTTTGAGATCAACAACCAGAAAATCGCCCTCATGTCCTTCCCAGTCTGTATCCAGTTCCACCAGTACTCCGTGCAGTGATATATCGATCAGGTGCGCGGTCCACTGATGCTCTATGTTTGACAGTTGCACATATGCATCAAAGGGAACTCGTGTAAATCGGCGTCTTTCTTGTGTCATGATACGGTTGAGTATAGACAGAGTTCAGGCATCTGTCAGATAGAACTGGAGCTTGATGTCACCGACAGTAATCATGTCACCGTCTGTCAGTAGGGCACTTTCATTGTTGACAGGTTTTCCGGCAATCTCTGGTGGCTTTTCTCCCTGTAGCGGGGTGAGGTAGTAACCATCATGGCGGCGTGCGATAGCAGCAGATTTACTGATGTTGGTAACAGCGCCTTCGAGCTGGATGGTTTTGCCAAGATTGCTGCCGCTCATGATCTGGATCCACCCTTTTGTTTTTTGATGGAGTATTTTTCCAGTGGGCATGGAATCGAATCCTTTTTTGGATTCTTCATGTGAAAACTTGAAGACATGTTTACCAAGACGGAACATATCACCGTTTTTCAGTTCATGACGAGTGACTTTATTGTTGTTCACAAAAATACCTGAAGTCGCGCTGATATCTTCCAGAATAAATTTATCGCCTTCCGGTGTGATGCGGGCGTGTCGGGGATCAATAGCCAGACTTTCGACCTGTAATGTGCAGGCCGGATCCTGTCCGATAATGATTTCTTCACTATCAGACAAAAGAAATTCGTCGAGGGTTTTTCCCTTAAATGAAAGTAGCAGCTTGATCATCCATCTTCCTTATTATGTTCCTTTAGTATATATCCGGCACGGAATGACTCAATAGAAACTGGTTCACAAAACCGGACTTCATGTTATTCACTTATTCTGGTCGGGTTTCTTCCTGCTCCTGCTTTTTACGCATGGCAGGATTGATACGAACCATTTTTACCGAGTTTGCTGTTGTCTGAACAATATCAATTGGGTAACCCGCCAGTAGCAGGCTGGTGCCGGGCTCGGGGATCGTTTCCAGATATTCCAGTACCAGACCGTTTAATGTTTTGGGACCTTCGGTTGGTAGTTCCCAGTGCATGGCGCGGTTCAGTTCGCGAATGTTCACGCTGCCATCAACCAGAAATGTGCCGTCGTTCTGTGGATGAATTTCACGGATATTGCTTGCCGGATCAGTGGTGAACTCGCCAACAATTTCTTCCAGAATATCTTCCAGTGTAACCAGTCCCTGTATGTCGCCATATTCGTTAACGACGAAACCGATACGGCGTTTCTGGCGCTGAAAATTCAATAGCTGTTGGTTAAGGGGAGAACCTTCCGGCACAAAGTAGGGTTCACGCAAATGTGACTCCAGTGTTTCCTTGTCCAGTGTTCCCTGTGTCAGAAGCGGTAATACTCTCTTGATATGTATTAACCCGACAAGATTATCGATGCCGTCACGACAGGCTGGTATACGAGTATGAGCCGAGGAAGTGAGTTGCTTGTGAATATCCTCCCAGTCATCGTCCAGATCAACAGAAAATATTTCATTGCGCGGGACCATGATATCTTCAACAGTCACTTTTTCCAGATCCAGAATACTAAGCAGCATTTTCTGGTGGCGACGTGGTATGAGTGCACCGGCTTCATTAACTACAGTACGCAGTTCTTCCGCTGTCAGATGCTGGGTGCCGGATTCATTGGGATCAACCCCCAGCATCTTTAAAAGTGAGTTTGTAAACAGATTGATTACCCATACAAAGGGATAGGTCAGCCAGAGCAGTGGCGACAGAAAATAACTGGCCGGAAACGCAAACCGTTCAGGATGAAGCGCGGCCAGAGTCTTTGGGGTGACTTCGGCAAATATCAGAATCAGGAATGTCAGTACACCGGCACCTATTGCAATACCGGCTTCACCCAGAAGGCGCATTGCAATCAGTGTGGAAATAGAAGAGGCAAGTATGTTGACAAAATTATTGCCAAGCAGAATTAACCCAATCAATCGATCAGGTCTTTGCAACAGTTTTTCTGCCCGCATTGCGCCAGTATGTTTTATCTTTGACAGATGGCGCAGACGATAGCGATTCAGACTCAGTAAACTTGTTTCCGAGCCTGAGAAAAAAGCAGACAGGATAATCAGA
>JAOUJV010000031.1 GCA_029882995.1 Gammaproteobacteria bacterium
CAAATGCAGGATCATCTGGATGAAGAATCGCGTCAGCACTTTGAGGATTTAAAAACAATGCTGGATAATGCCGGGATTGGATATGAAGTAAATCCCAGACTGGTACGCGGGCTGGATTACTATAACAAGACTGTCTTTGAATGGATTACAGACAGTCTGGGTGCGCAGGGCACATTATGTGCCGGTGGCCGTTTTGATAGTCTGGTAGAACAGCTTGGCGGCAAGCCTGTTCCGGCTGCCGGTTTTGCGATGGGCATTGAGCGACTGGTTGCCTTGATGGAAGAATTATCAGTAGAGATACCGGTTAGTTATCCTCATGCCTATTTTGTGATGGTAGGTGATGCCGGTTCACAACGCGGTATGCAACTGGCAGAAGAACTTCGCAGTGCGTTACCACAGCTACGATTAGTGGTTAATTGTGGTGGTGGTAGTTTCAAAAGTCAGTTCAAACGTGCAGATAAAAGTGGTGCGCAAATAGTGCTGGTTTTGGGTGAAGATGAATTGGCCAATAACACAATTGGTGTAAAAGACCTGCGAGCAGGAACTGAGCAGGAGTCAGTTTCGCAGAACGGGATTAAAGATAAACTAAAACAGGTTCTGTTTGATTAATCAGAACCGATGAGGAAATAGATGTGGAAGGGTATGCAACGGAAGAACAGCAAGTCGAGGCCATAAAGAAGTGGTGGAAAGAGCATGGTTCCAATGTGATCACAAGTGGATTACTGGCGCTGGCTATCTTTTTTGGTGGTCGTGCATGGCTTGATTATCGTGATGGCCAGAGTGAAGCGGCATCAGCAGAATATGAGGCAATGATGCAATCCATGCGTGCCGGAGAAAAAGAGGCTGTGTTTTCGCGTGGTGACACCTTGCTGCAAAAATATTCAGGTACACCTTATGCCTCACTGGCGGCATTTGCGCTGGCCAGAGTAAAACTGGAACAAAATGATCCTGCTGCGGCAGAAGCGCATTTGCGTTGGGTGCTTTCCAATAACAGTGAAGATGAAATCCAGAATATTACAAAACTGCGGTTGTCACGTGTTCTGCTGGCGCAGGAAAAACATGATGAAGCGTTAAAAATTATTCCATCTGAATCGGGTAGTTTCCAGTCTTCTTTTGATGAAATTAAAGGTGATATTTATCTGGCCAAGGGAGACAGACAAGCAGCAAAGTCAGCCTATGAGCAGGCATTACTGGTACTGCCGGCTGACAGCAACAACAGGGCGCTGTTACAAATGAAACTGGACGATTTCGGACCAACAACCACACCTGCTGAGGACAATAATCAATGATAATCAGGGCATTTGTTATTCTGGTAATGGCATACAGTTTAAGTGCATGTTCATGGTTTGGTTGGGGAAAGGAAGATACTACCGAACCACCAGCTGAGCTGGTCGATTTTGATGAAAAAATCAGGATCAATGAATTGTGGTCAAACAGTACCGGCTCAGGAGCAGAAGAACTTTACCTTAAGCTAAAGCCAGGGATTGATGGAGAGCGTGTATTTGCTACTAACCATGAAGGCGATGTGTATGCATTCCATGCAAAGACAGGTGAAAAGCTGTGGGAAGCCGAACTGGAAAAACGTGTCAGTGGCGGCACCGGTGTTGGTGAATACAAGGTATTTGTCGGCACCAGCGATGCTGAAGTAATTGCACTTGATCAATCAGATGGCAAGGTAAGCTGGATTGCCCGTGTGAGCAGCGAGGTGTTGTCTGCACCTGTGGCCAGTAATGGCATCGTTGTTATCCGTACGGGTGATGGCAAGCTGTTTGGATTGAATGCCACTACCGGCAAACGATTATGGATTTATGATCGTACTATTCCGGTACTGACCTTGCGTGGTACCAGTTCACCGGTGGTAGTTAACAATATGGTATTGGCCGGTTTTGCCAACGGTAAACTGGTTTCTCTGAATCTGGCATCAGGTAAACAGATTTGGGAAACCACAATCGCTGCACCACGAGGCCGCTCGGAACTGGAACGCATGGTGGATATCGATGCCGATCCGGTTGTAATCGGCAATCTGGTCTATGTTGTGACCTTCCAGGGATTTATGTCAGTCATTGATTTACATACAGGACAAATCCTGTGGACACGCAAGATGTCATCCAGTGCCGGTATTAATGTTGATCGCTCGAATATGTATGTGTCAGATAGCGATGGTCACATCTGGGCGTTTACCCGTGACAGCGGTCGCGGCCTGTGGAAGCAGGAAATGCTGCATGCACGCCAGATTTCTGCTCCGGTTGTACAGGGTGATTATGTGGTTGTTGGTGATCTGGAAGGTTATTTGCACTGGATATCACGTGAAGACGGTTCTTTTGTGGCACGTGAACGTGCCGATAGTGCACCGATCATTGCAGCACCTGTTGTGGCTGACGACATTCTTTACGTAGTAAGTAAGGAAGGCGATTTGGCGGCTTATCGTATAGAACGCTAGTTCCTGTATTTATAATTTCCGCAAATGAACGCAAAAAACGCAAATGGTTTTGTTTCTTTGCGTTTTTTTGCGGATTATTAGTTTATATTCAATCCTATGAAACCCGTCATTGCACTCGTTGGACGACCGAATGTTGGCAAGTCCACCTTCTTTAATCGACTCACACGCAGTCGAGATGCGCTTGTGGCCGATAAACCGGGATTGACGCGTGATCGCCAGTATGGAACAGGCAAGTTTGGCAAACATTCCTTTATTGTTGTTGATACCGGTGGTTTGAATGATGAAGGTCATTTAAGTGATTTGATCACTGAACAGGCATTGCAGGCTGTAGCGGAATCCAACGTAGTATTGTTTCTGGTAGATGGCCGTGATGGCTTGACCAGTGTAGACGAGGATATTGCCAAGCGCTTGCGCCAGTATGGCAAGCATGTTCAAGTGGTTGTAAACAAAACAGAAGGCATGGAAAAGGAAGCGATTATTGCTGATTTTCATTCACTCGGATTAGGGCGGCCTGTTGCCGTATCGGCCGCTCATGGTCAGGGTGTTGCGGATCTGATGTCAGAGGTATTGATCAGTTTTCCGGAAGATACGGCTGAAGATGATGAGAAACAGGATTCCATCCGTATCGCAATTATCGGCAGACCCAATGCCGGTAAGTCAACGCTGGTAAACCGTATTTTGAAAGAAGAGCGTGTACTGGCGTACGATGAGCCCGGCACGACGCGTGATAGTGTTTATATTCCCTTTGAACATCGTGGTGAACACTATACATTGATTGATACGGCCGGTGTCAGACGCCGCTCCAAAGTCAGTGATGCTATCGAGAAATTCAGTGTCATCAAAACATTGCAGGCAATTGAAGATGCCAATGTTGTTATTCTTGTTATGGATGCATCAAAGGAAGTTTCCAATCAGGATATGACACTGCTGGGTTTTGTTCTGGATGCCGGACGGGCATTGATCATTGCAGTTAATAAATGGGATGGTCTTGAAAGCGGGCAAAGAGAACGCGTGCGCACGGAAATGGATCGCAAACTGGCCTTTGTAAACTTTGCCTCAACACATTTTATTTCAGCACTGCATGGCAGCGGTGTCGGGGTATTGTTTGATGAGGTTAAAAAGGTATACCAGTCGGCCTTCAGGAAAATTGCCACACCCAAACTGACCCAGATTCTGGAAGATGCCATGCAGGCACATCCACCACCCAGTATAAAAGGACGTCGAATCAAATTGCGTTATGCACATCAGGGTGGGAAAAATCCGCCCCTGATTATTATTCATGGCAACCAGACAAAATCGGTACCGGACAGTTATCGGCGTTATCTTGAGAACACCTTTCGCAAGGTATTGCACCTGAAAGGAACTCCAATACAAATCGAATTCCGCACCGGTGACAACCCATACAAGGACAAGCGTAACAAGCTGACCCCGCGCCAGTTAATGAAAAAGAAACGCGATCAGAAAAGAGTGAAAAAATGGAGCTAGAACTGGTAATGTAGTGCCATGTCACCCGGAAACTTCATCACTGATATTTCCCGTCATATCTGGGAAACCAAATACCGTTATCATGACGGCAACACCTTTATTGACCAATCCATTGAAGATACCTGGCAGCGTATAGCGGCTGGTCTTGCTGAAGCAGAGCCGGTTGATAACGAACTGTGGCAAAAGCGTTTTTATTCGATTCTGGAAAATTTCCGTTTTTTACCGGCTGGTCGTATTCATGCCGGTATCAATACCGGTCGTCGAGTTACCTTGTTTAACTGCTTTGTCATGGGGCAGATTGAAGATTCCATGGACGGTATTTTTGATTCACTGAAAGAAGGTGCGCTCACCATGCAGCAGGGTGGCGGGGTGGGGTATGATTTTTCCACACTGCGTCCGGCCGGCACGATGGCGCGTATGTCCGGTTCATATGCCTCCGGTCCGGTTTCATTTATGAATATCTGGGACACCATGTGCGGTACCTTGCTATCCACCGGTGTTCGCCGCGGCGCCATGATGGCAACCCTGCGTTGTGATCACCCGGACATTGAAACATTTATTACAGCAAAACAGGACAAGACAAAATTGCGCCACTTTAATTTGTCAGTGCAGGTGACTGATGAATTTATGCATGCAGTAGATAACGATACTGACTGGCCATTGATTTTCCCGGAAACAGGGTTGGCTGAAGACAGTGATGCACCGGTTATAGAACGTCGATGGACCGGTAATCAGCAGCCAGCGCGTTGCCGCATATTAAAGCATGTGCGTGCACGTGATTTGTGGGACAAAATTATGCATGCCACCTATGATTACGCCGAGCCCGGTGTCCTGTTCGTTGATCGCATTAATGAAATGAATAACCTGTATTATCGTGAGCAGATCAGTGCGACTAATCCGTGCGGAGAAATTCCATTACCTCCCTATGGTGCCTGTGATCTGGGTTCAATCAACCTGACTGCATTTATAAATGAACCATTTTCAAAGGAAGCCTGTTTAGATTTTGATGCGCTAAAAGAAACGGCTGCTATTGCCGTACGCATGCTGGATAACGTGATTGATGTTTCACAGTTCCCGCTTGATAAACAACAAGAGCAGGCGCAGGGTTCACGTCGTATTGGTCTTGGTATCAGTGGTTTGGCTGATACACTCATCATGCTTGGCCATGATTATGGAAGTCAGGAAGCAGTTCAATTGGCATCTGAAATAATGGAAGTTATTTGCCATAGTGCCTATCGCACATCAATTGATCTGGCCAGAGAGAAAGGCGCATTTCCCTTTTTTGATAAAGATAAATACTTGCATGGCAAATTTATTCAGTCATTGCCGGAAGGAATCCAGACACTGATAGCCAAACACGGTATTCGTAATAGCCATTTACTGGCAATTGCACCCACCGGCACCATTAGTTTATTGGCTAACAATATTTCCAGTGGACTTGAGCCGGTTTTTAACAACCAGTATACACGCAAGATGCTGGAAGCAGATGGCAGTTTTACCAGTTATCAATTAACAGACTTTGCAGTGATGAAATGGCAGGAACTAAAGGGTAGTCAAACACCCTTACCTGATATCTTTTCCCGTCAGACTTGTTTAACACCGGAAATGCATCTCAATATGCAGGCAGCCTTGCAGTCTTATGTTGATAATGCAATATCAAAAACAATTAATGTGCCGGATAACTTCAGTTTTAATGCCTTTAAGGATGTATATAAGATGGCGCATGCAAAGGGTTTAAAGGGATGTACTACATTCCGCTCAAACCCGATTACCGGTAGTGTGCTGGCTGCTGGTGATGAATTTGAACAGGGGCACCAGTGCTGTGGCATTGACAGAGAAATTGACTAGGTGAAATGATGAAAAAAGAAATTAAAAATATTCAGTCCTATTATTCTCCGAATGATCTGTACAACCGAATCCTGGCCGGACTTGATGAGATCGGGAAGGATATGTCGCGCCTGACTCTGGATGATCTGCAACCGGTAGACGAGTTTCATATAAGGGGAGATACGGCAACACGTGAATTAATCAATCTATCCGGTTTCACATCGGATATGCATGTGCTGGATGTTGGTTGCGGAGTTGGTGGTTCTACGCGGCGGCTGTCATATGAAACCGGTTGCAGGACTACCGGTATTGATTTGAGTGAAGAATATATTGAGGTCGCTCAAAGGCTAACACAATTACTTGGCATGCAGGATCTTGTTCAATTCAGGGCTTCCAATGCGCTTGATTTATCTTTCAGTGACAACACATTTGATGGTGTGTGGTCAATCCAGATGAACATGAATGTACATGACAAGTTGACGTGGTTTAAAGAGTTGTATCGTGTTACCAAACCGGGAGGCAGGGTGGTTTTATATGAAGTGTGTGCAAACAGAAATACCCCCGTTTATTTTCCGGTTCCCTGGGCACAGGACAGTAGCATGAGTTGCCTTGTTGCACCTGATGAATTCAGGGACATGATTATATCCACAGGTTTTGAAGTGGAAACGTGGAATGACAAGACGGAGCTTGCCAGAATTGCTTTTTCTCATATGACAGAGCCGACAGGAGAGCCCGAGTTGCCCGAACTGGGAGTCCACCTGCTGGTTGGTAATGATATATTGACCAAGGCTTACAACTTACATCGTAATCTGGAAGAAGAGCGCGTGAGCTTGATTGAATCACTTGCCGTAAAAAAATAAAATCCACACTCTAATTACGCCACACTAATTCCGGTTTTATTTTTAACACAAGTTTACAGTTTCTCTCTCACTACTGAATCATAATGTGTCGAAACAGGATGCAAGCAGGTTTTCATAGTGAGAGGATATTCCAATGCCATTGGACATCGAAATTAATGCACAGAAAAAAAAGGTTATTATTAAATTGCCATCAAAGTTTGATTTTATGGTGGCAGATAATTTCAGGGACGCTGTACGCAAGATGCCAAAATATGTTTTGAACTATGAGATTGACATGAAAGAGACAGAATACATGGATGCCGCAGCTCTGGGTAGTTTGATGTTACTTCATCATGAGAAACCTGAAGCGAATAGTATGTCAGTAATCAACTGTAATGATGAAATGAGGCATCTGTTCCGAGTAATGGATTATGAAACGATGTTCAGTATCAGTGGTAACACTTCTTTATCACAGAAAGAGGATGCAACTTTCAGGGTTGCCTGATCCTCAACAACTATCTTGAATGGCTTACCTGTTCTTTTTCTTCAGGAAGAAATAATGCCGGATTAACACGTGCATTATTCAAACTGATACCCCAGTGCAGATGTGGACCGGTTACACGGCCGGTAGCACCCACGGTGCCAAGTTTGTCTCCACGTTTTACAACATCCCCTTTTTTAACATCAATACTGTTCATGTGGCCGTACATGGTGATGAGCCCTTGCCCATGATCCAGAAAAACAGATTTTCCGTTAAAGAAATAGTCACCGGTTTCAATCACTTTTGCAGGTGCTGGCGCAATAATAGGTGTGCCGGTATCGGCAGCAATATCCATTCCACTGTGTGGATTACGTGGCTTGTCATTAAAGAAACGACGAAGTCCGAATGAACTGCTTTTCCTGCCATCAACAGGAGCAATAAAATTCATATCTACCGATCTGGCATCACTCCAGTGCTTCAACGCGGCTTTGATTATTTTCTTTTCTTTCCAGTGCCGCTCCAGATCTTTCTTGCTCAGGTCAACTTTTTTCTTGTCAACTTTCAGGTGCTGGGTTTTATATTTTTTGGATTTAATATTGAAGTGGTGACTCATTTTATGGCCATCACCGGTTTTGATTGCAAGTCGATGTTTTCCGGGACTGGCAGACAGTGGTACACCGACAATGGCATGCCATTGATTGTTTTTTAGTACCACCATTACCCTATTTTTGTTATAGATGACTTCAGGTGCCTTGTCGTCATTATTTTCCAGCGGCACGACCACAACACCGCCCGGCACAGCTTCAGATAAGGGAATTGCATGACTGGTATTTAACAGGCCCAGCCATAGCAGAAGAATCAGGTTAAGTGTGTAACTGCGAAATCTCATCTCTTAATTCTAGCCTTTTTGTCCTGTTACGGTAGAGATAATTCGACCTTTTCCCAGCCGGGTTTCAATCTGGTCACCCGCTTTTAGTTCAGAGGCTTTTCGTACAAGCCTGTTTTCCGGAAGCTTGTTTACAATAGCATAACCGCGATCCAGCGTAGCCAGCGGACTGACTGCATCCAGCGCACGTGCCAGCAGAGTGAGATGTTGTTGCTTGTTATGGATAATGTCATGTTGCGTGCGTTGCGTGCGCTGGAACAGGCTCTGACATTGCTGTTGTTGCTGTCTTATACGGTGCAGGGGGGTATGACGATAAATATGTGCCTGTAATTCGGATACTCTCGCCACAGTATGTTTAATGGTTGAGCGTATTGCATTTTTCATACGCTGTTCCTGTTCATCCAGTTTTTGTGCCATGTCCTGCAGGTAACGACCGGGGTGACGCAGGCGTCTGGATAACCAGTCCAGTTGTTGTTTTCTATGTTCCAGCGCCTTGCTGATAACACTAACAAAACGTGACTGAATATAATCAAGGGACTGACGCCATTCCTGTTGATCGGGTGTGGCCAGTTCAGCAGCCATGGAAGGAGTTGCAGCCCGCACATCAGCAACAAAATCGGCAATGGTGAAATCAATTTCATGTCCAACAGCATTGATAACCGGAATAGTGCAATCAAAAATGGCACGTGCAACCATTTCTTCATTAAACGCCCATAAATCTTCCAGTGATCCACCACCACGCGCAAGAATAATGACATCACATTCGCCACGTTCAGAGGCTTGTTTCAGTTGGTTTACAATTTTGGTTTTTGCATCCTCACCCTGTACCGGAACGGGGTAAATAACAACTGGAATAGAAGGGAATCGTCGTTTTAAAACAGTCAAAATATCGCGAATGGCCGCACCACTGGGTGATGTAATGACACCTATCTGTTTGGGTAGAATCGGTAAGGATTTTTTATGTGCTTCCTCAAACAGACCTTCACTTGCCAGTTTTTTCTTTAAGACTTCAAATGCGCGTTGCAATGCACCATCACCGGCTTCTTCCATATGTTCAATAATCAACTGATAATTGCCGCGTGCTTCATACACGCTGACACGCGCACGTACCAGCACTTGCATACCATCTTCAGGTTTAAATTGAATTAACTGGTTTTTATTGCGAAACATGGCGCAGCTGACTTGAGCTGATGCATCCTTGAGTGAAAAATAAAGATGGCCTGATGCCGGGCGCGACACGTTGGAGAGTTCACCTTCCAGCCAGATGAGCGGAAAGTTGCCTTCGAGTATGTCACGTACCTCGCGATTAAGTCGTGAGACAGTGAATACATCCCGCTGGATTTTAGTAACTTCGTTTTCTGCCATTATTGAAAATACAAAGGCCGGGAAAGAACCCGGCCTTTAAATATATCAGTGAATATTTGTTATCTCATGTATGAAGGTGGTTGTGCACCTTTTTCAGCCATGGCCTGCTGGTAACCCAGTTCACCCTGATGTTGTGCCTTGCTTGCCAGTTTAACGGCCGTTTCATAATCGCCACTCTTGGCAGCGGCGGCTGCTTTTTCCAGAATCTCACCGGTATCACGCCATTCACCGCCAACCGAGGCCGCTTTTTTAATGGCTTCCTTGGCGGCTGCTTCCGCCTCTTTATAGCCGTCTGCTGTGGCCATCGGAGTGGTTGCACAGCCGGTTAACAGGGCAATAGACAGGAAAGTAGCACTAATCAGACTATTTAATTTCATATTATGTCCCCCTTAAGGTGGTGTATTATCAGTCAACCTGGTACCTGTTTGGTACCGCCATTCTGCATATGTATAAACTAACCAGTTTACCCGCCCGCCGTCAAACTCTATAATTAACCGCTAACATTCAATCATAGCGGAATATTCCATCATGCGGATAGTTGAGGAAGCACTGACATTTGACGACGTTTTACTAATTCCAGCCCACTCGACCGTCTTGCCCAAAGAAGTCTCTTTAAAGACGCTGTTTACACGCGAAATAGCGCTCAATATCCCTCTGGTATCAGCTGCCATGGATACCGTCACAGAATCCCGTTTGGCGATTGCCCTTGCTCAGGAAGGGGGAATCGGGGTAATTCATAAAAACATGACGATAGAGGCACAGGCAAGCGAAGTCAGGAAAGTGAAAAAATTCGAGAGCGGGGTCATCAAGGACCCAATTACTGTCTCTCCCGGAACCAGCATCCGGGATGTGCTGGAGCTGACCCGTGCCCAGAGCATATCCGGTGTGCCGGTGGTGGATGGTCAGGAGCTGGTTGGGATTGTGACCCATCGGGATTTACGTTTTGAGACCCGCTACGATGAGCCTGTTTCAGCCATTATGACCCCTAAGGAAAGGCTGGTAACGGTCAAGGAAGGTGCGGAGAAGGACGAAGTTCAGGCCTTGTTGCATAAGCATCGGATTGAAAAGATTCTGGTTATTAATGACGACTTTCACTTACGCGGCATGATCACGGTGAAGGATATTCAAAAGGCGACAGATAAGCCGTTTGCCTGTAAGGATGATCAAGGCCAGTTACGGGTTGCCGGTGCTGTTGGTACCGGTACCGGAAGTCAGGAGCGCGTTGACGCACTGGTCAATGCCGGTATAGATGCCATTGTTGTTGATACAGCACATGGACATTCACAAGGTGTACTTGATCAGGTGAAGTGGGTCAGGGATAACTACAAAGACATACAAATTATTGGCGGCAACATCGCAACAGGTGAAGCTGCCAAGGCACTGGCAAAAGCCGGTGCTGATGCGGTGAAAGTCGGTATCGGGCCTGGTTCAATTTGTACCACCCGTATTGTAGCCGGCGTTGGTGTCCCGCAAATTACCGCGATCTCCAATGTTGCCAAGGCACTTAAGGGAACCGGCATTCCATTGATAGCTGATGGTGGTGTTCGTTTTTCCGGTGATTTGTCCAAGGCGCTGGTTGCCGGTGGTTATTCAGTCATGGTAGGCAGTATGTTGGCCGGTACTGAAGAAGCGCCCGGTGAAGTTGAACTGTTTCAGGGGCGTTCTTACAAATCTTATCGCGGAATGGGTTCATTAGGTGCGATGTCAGGTTCACAAGGTTCCAGTGATCGGTATTTTCAGGAAGGTAACGAGGCCGATAAACTGGTACCGGAAGGGATCGAAGGCCGTGTGCCATATAAAGGCAGCATGATAGCGATTGTGCATCAGCTAATGGGTGGTGTACGTGCCAGTATGGGTTATACCGGTTGTGCCACTATTGATGAAATGCGTACAGAGCCAAAATTTGTACGTGTGACTGGTGCCGGATTACGCGAAAGTCATGTGCATGATGTGAACATTGTAAAAGAAGCGCCTAACTACCGTACAGACTAGTGTATGGAAGTTTTTTCTTTCAATTGAACTATTAACTTTCCAATTTAACTATGTCGGACATTCATTCTGATCGAATCCTGATACTGGATTTTGGTTCCCAGTACACACAGCTTATTGCACGTCGTGTGCGCGAGGCCGGTGTGTATTGTGAAATCTATTCATGGGACAACGATGCCGACACCATCAAGGCCTTTAAACCAACAGGTATTATTCTGAGCGGTGGTCCCGAGTCGGTTAATATGGCCGATCCACCGCGCGCCGATCAATGTGTATTTGAGCTGGGTGTGCCGGTACTCGGTATCTGTTATGGCATGCAGACCATGGCAGCACAACTGGGTGGTGAAGTTGAAAATGCCGATCATCATGAATACGGTTATGCGCAAGTACGTGCACGCGGTCATTCACATTTATTAAAAGATATTGAAGATCACACAACTGAAGAAGGCTTTGGCTTGCTTGATGTCTGGATGAGCCATGGTGATCGTGTTAATAAAATTCCGGATGGATTTAAAGTGATCGCCAGTACCGACAATGCGCCGATTGCCGGTATGGCGGATGATGAACGTGGTTTTTATGGTGTACAGTTCCATCCCGAAGTAACACATACCCATCAGGGGCAGCGCATTATTAATCGTTTTGTGCATGACATTTGTGGTTGCGGTTCACTCTGGACAGCAGGCAATATCATTGAAGACAGTATTGCTCAAGTAAAGCAACAGGTCGGTGGCGATGAGGTAGTGCTTGGCCTGTCTGGCGGTGTGGATTCCTCTGTTGTAGCCGCGTTATTGCACAAGGCCATTGATGACAAGCTGACCTGTATTTTTGTTGACAATGGTCTGTTGCGCTTGCATGAAGGCGATCAGGTAATGGCAACCTTTGCTGAACATATGGGTATCAAGGTTATCCGTGTGAATGCAGAAGAACGTTTCCTCTCGGCACTGGCTGGAGTGAGTGATCCGGAAAAGAAACGCAAGATCATTGGCAACATGTTTATTGAAGTATTCGAAGAAGAGGCCGGTAAACTCAAGAATGCAAAATGGTTGGCACAAGGCACGATTTATCCTGATGTGATTGAATCAGCCGGCTCAAAAACCGGCAAGGCACATGTAATCAAGTCACACCACAACGTTGGCGGTCTGCCGGAAGACATGAAACTCAAACTGGTCGAACCATTGCGTGAATTGTTTAAAGACGAAGTACGCAAGATTGGTACTGAACTCGGTCTGCCTTATGAAATGGTTTATCGTCATCCATTCCCGGGGCCGGGGCTGGGTGTGCGCATTCTGGGTGAAGTGAAAAAGGAATACGCTGATTTGTTACGTCAGGCTGATGCCATTTTCATTGAAGAATTACATAAAAACGATCTGTATGACAAGGTCAGTCAGGCATTTACTGTCTTTATTCCGGTTAAATCAGTTGGCGTAGTGGGGGATGCTCGCCGTTATGATTACGTGGTTGCGGTACGTGCTGTGGAAACTATCGACTTCATGACCGCACGCTGGGCACATTTGCCTTACGAAGTACTGGGTATCATCTCCAATCGTATTATTAACGAAGTGTCCGGCATCAGTCGTGTGACTTATGATATATCGGGTAAGCCTCCCGCTACTATAGAGTGGGAGTAGAAATACTAGCGAGAGAAACGATATTCCTGTTCGACGTCAGGGTTGTTGGGATGATTGATCTACCCTGAATAATTGCCTTTACTTCCACCCCAAACATCCACTATTTTTTACTATCCAGAAGATTAAATCATTATCCAAGGTACCAATTACATGCTGACCAGAATATCAAAAGAAAAAGCTCAATCTCTCCTGAAAAATTTTGATTACATCATAGATTTAGGCTGTAAAAAAGATGCCTGGAGAGGATCAAACACTGTCTTGGATATTGAGGATTACACGGATTATTACCAGAACCAGGATCCTCCAGTACGTTTTGTACAGGGTGATGCAACGAGTACTCCATTCAATAATAAAGAATTTGATTTTTCAATTGCCTCTCACCTTATCGAGCATGTTCATGACCCGGAGAAATTTATTAAAGAATTGATGAGGATTTCAAAAAGAGGTTATATAGAATTTCCCAATCCCATTTTCGATAATCTCATCAGAGGAAATGAGACTGCCCATAAATGGTTTGTAAATTTTGACGACGACAGCAAAAAATTAATTTTTACACCAAAAGTGCAATTTATAAATCCCGTTTTTACTGTTCGACAAGCAGGACTTTTAAATGAAATTTTTCCGAACAGCATAAGTACCAGTATTTATTGGGAAGATTCTATCGAGTATGAAGTAAGGGAGAATATTCATACCCCGAAGAAAATAGCAATATTTTGGTTTGCCTTAGGTTTTTGCGCAAAAATATTACGTTTATTGAGGCTTCATAAAATCTAATTGCCGGGAATTCGAAGATTTCCTCCAATGTGGCCAGCTGGAATATGGCTTTCTGCGGGTGCACTGCGACTCCTGCCACGCCGAGCACATGGCTACCTCCTGCTACAATTGAGTGGGAGTAGTTGACGTATTGAGGTACTTAAAACAGTAACTACTTTCCATAAGAATCTGTACCTTACTTTATAGAATCTTATTACCTTTAGTTATTAAAGAAAATCAGGATCGCACCATACAAGGTGCTTGCCCTTTTTCTCTTTGAATACTACTGATTTCTCATTCATTCTGTTATCACGACTAAGCATTTTTATTCAAAATATGTTGAACTAACTTTTTTTGTAAGGATCCTGTAAAGATTTTGTAAAGCTTCCTTCTTATATGCCATTCCATGGAAACTTTCGTTGTAGGATGCACTCTGAGAATCAGATTGCAGTCTACTTTACGAGCCCGACATATGTGTTGGCAGCGTGTTTGGTGTTCATAAGTATTCAGTTTTCATATGTAAAATTTTTATTTTGAAGGGGCTCTATGGTGCCCCTGTAAATGGTCAGAACCAAATATTAGGAGAGAGTATTATGAAAAACAGTATCAAGAAAGGCACGTTTGCATCAGCTGCTCTGGCAGTTGCATTAAGCTCTACTGCAATGGCTGCACAATCGCCTGCAGGTAGCAACGGCGCAGCTATTGGCGCTGGAGATAAGGTACATTGCTATGGAGTACATTCATGTAAGGGTAACTCAGATTGCAAGACTGCAGAACACAGCTGCAAAGGCCATAACAAGTGTAAAGGTCATGGCTTTAAAGGTATGCCTGCAAAAGCTTGCCTGGATAAGGGCGGTGTGATCTCAGATATCAAGTCCAAGTCATAATTATATGAAGGACACAGAAATGACTTCCGGTTTTGGACTTGGGCTGAGGACTCAGCACTACAATGATTTTTTGGCTGAGCCACAGCCCGTGGATTGGCTGGAAGTCATTTCTGATAATTACATGGTCGAAGGTGGAAAGCCTTTGGTCATGCTCGATAAAATCCGCGCCAACTACCCGATGGTGATGCATGGTGTTTCCATGTCGATTGGTTCCATCAACGGCCTGGATAAGGAATATTTACGTAAACTCAAGATACTTGAGCAACGTGTAGAGCCGATGTGGGTATCGGATCATTTGTGTTGGTCAGGTGTGCATGGGCGTAACCTGCATGATCTGTTACCACTTCCCTATACACAGGAAGCACTGGCAGTCGTGACACGCAATGTTGAGCAGGCGCAGGAAGTGCTACAACGCCCGCTGGTATTGGAAAATGTTTCCAGTTACGTCGAATACGAACAGTCTGAAATGACGGAATGGGAATTCTTGAGAGAAGTATACAAGGCAACGGGTTGTCGCTTGTTACTGGATATCAATAATATATACGTAAGTTCTTTTAACCATGGCTTTTCGCCTATCAAATTTATTGAAGGAGTACCTGTTGAGAGTGTCACCCAGTTTCATCTGGCAGGCCACCTGAATAATGGTGATCATTTGATCGATACGCATGACCACCCGGTCTGTGACGATGTGTGGGATCTTTATCGCCATGCACTACTTCATTTTGGCTATGTACCGACCATGATCGAACGTGATGACAACATCCCTTCATTGCCAGAGCTTATCGCAGAGCTGGATGTGGCCAGGGCGATTGCCAATGATGTACTGAATAAAAAAATTGCGTTATGAAACTGGCAGAATTACAAAACGATTTTCAACACGCCCTGTTTGATACCGAATGCAAGGGTGTAGACTGGATTAGTGAATCAGCTCGTGGCCTGTCAGCGCGAGACCGTCTGGATATTTACTACAATGCCTACCGTATCCGTTTGATTGATGTCTTGTTGGATACGTTTGCACATACAGCTATCTACCTAGGCGATGACTGGTTTAACCAGCTTGCTGGAGACTATGTGCAGACACACCCTTCGATACACAAAAATATTGGTCTGTATGGCAAAGACTTTCCGTGTTTTCTTGCAGAACAGCTTCCAGAAGACAAGGAAATTTCGGAACTGGCATTGATGGACTGGAAGCTGCGAAGAGCATTTGATGGTGCTGATAGTGCTGTCATGATACAGGATGATTTGCAACAGCTTGCCAGCGAGGGAAGTAGTATCTATTTGCAGCCAGTGCCAACGCTTACGATGTGCACGCAACATTTCAATACCCTCGATATATGGAATGCCATTAACCAGGGTCAGACTCCCCCGGTTGTCGAGCCACTACCAGAACCCATTGATATCCTGATTTGGCGCAAAGGATATTCACCGCATTTTCGGAGTCTTGCAAGGATTGAATCTGTTGCAATAGCCTGTGTCTGTTCCGGAGGTGCGCTGGAGGCCATTGGTGCGGTACTGGAAAAAGATTTTCCTGATGTCGATGTTGCAATTGAATTTGGCGTAATGCTTCATCGCTGGCTGGACGAGGAGATCATAAGCATATAACATCACTCCAGACCCATGACTCCAGACCCATGACTCCAGACTCCCAATACATGCAACATGCGCTTTCTCTAGCTGATAAGGCAGAGCAGGAAGGTGAGGTGCCGGTGGGTGCGGTGTTGGTAAAGGACAATGAAATTATCGGTGAAGGCTGGAATCATCCGATCAGTAAACATGACCCAACGGCGCATGCCGAGATCATGGCATTGCGTGACGCGGCTGAAAGGATCGGGAATTATCGCCTGCCAGATACTACCTTGTACGTTACGCTGGAACCCTGCGTAATGTGTGCAGGTGCGATTATTCATGCGCGTGTCAGGAAGGTGGTGTTTGGTGCTCGTGATCCAAAGACTGGGGCTGCCGGCAGTGTATTTGATGTCCTTGGAACAGATAAATTAAACCACAAGGTGGAAGTGAAAAGTGGTGTACTTGAAAAGGAATGTTCTGAAAAACTGACGGCCTTCTTTAAGGCGCGACGCTAAAAAAACTATTCTGTTTTTTTTCTCATATCCATAAATGTTGTCTGATTGCGGCCATTTTCTTTTGATTGATAGAGTGCTTCATCTGCAGTCTTGATGAATTCCTCATCTGTATGCCCGGTTTCATTCATACAAGCTACTCCGATACTGACAGTGATATTCATTTTGTGTTCATTAACCAGAATGGGAGAGTCAGCTACAGCCTTGCGTATTCGTTCAGCCACATGGGCAGCATCTTCCGGCGTTGTGTGTGGCAATATAATGACAAATTCTTCACCACCATAGCGCATGGCGCTGTCCTTGGGTCGTATATGCTGGGTGATACGGTATGAAATCTCGCGCAATACGGCATCACCGGTCGGATGTCCATAGGTGTCATTCACATTTTTAAAAGAATCGATATCAAGCAGGAACAGGCAAACCGGTTGGTGTTGTCTTTCAAACTCGGCAATTTCATTGTCCAGTTGTTGATGAAATTCACGGCGATTAAGCAGGCCAGTCAAATCATCTCTGGTAGCCTGATATTTGAGAACACTTTGTGCTTCATGAATAGTATCAGCCATGTTATTAAAGGCAATCGCCAGCTCCTGTATTTCATCATCAGTTTCCAGAAACACACGATGGGAAAGCTCGCCTGATGAAAATATGCGCGTACCATCACGCAAGAGCTCGAGTGGGTTGATGATAGAACGAGCCAATAGATAAGCTGTTATAACAGCGACAAGAAAGCCGATAACAAAGACACTAAAAATCAGAAGTTGTATCTGCAGGCGTGATTTTTTTGAAAGTGCCTGAGTGGCCTTAATTTCATTAGTAAGGATATTGGTAATAGTATCCAGTCCATTGGCGATTGAGGTGAAATCCTGATCCATGATTTCCATATTCCGGAACAGCTCCGGTTGGTTGTTTCTTTCTGCATTCAGTATTTCCAGACTCAGGATGTCAGCTTTATGCCATGCTGATTCCAGCAGGGTTATTTTATGAGTAATTTCGCTGTGATCTTTTGTGTTTTCCTTTACCGATGCAAAGGACTTGATCACACTCGCTCTGATTTCCTGATAATTTTCTTTTTCTTCCTTGTTCCCGTGGATTAAATAATCATTTGCAGGCATCGGCGCAAGTAATAGTGATTTTTGCAGGTCCATAACAGACAGGGTTTCTTTATTGATGCTGGTGATTGCATCATCCAGTTCGGATATGGTGAATGTAAAAATGGCATAACCAAAAGTGGCAAGTATCAGTTGCGGGACAAGCATAATGGCAGTGCCAATCAGCAGGCGTGTCCGGATACGTGAGCGTACATTATGTCTGAACTGCGGTGTTGAGAATGTTTTTTTCATAAAACCGCATTTCGATCGGAAGGAATATTATTTCAGATGAATAGTTATAGCACAGGTGAGTCGATCACAACGGCCTTGGGTTCGATCTTGCGTTCGCCTTCACCACCTTCTGTATGCCATACCAACAGGTCGTAATAGGATCGAATGTTTTCTACATAACGTACTGGTTCCCAACCCCGCGCATAACCATGCTTGGTGTTTTTGTACCATTTTTTGCGTGTAAGAAGTGGCAGGTTTTCCTTGACGTCATTCCAGCTATCAGGGTTACCCCCACGAATTTGAGTGATAACGCGTGCATCTTCCAGATGTCCGTAACCAACGTTGTAGGATGCCATCGCCATCCAGGTGCGATCCGGTTCCTTGATTTGCTCAGGAATTTTTTCAATCATCCTTTTAATGTAGCGTGAACCGCCATCGATACTTTGTGCCGGATCGAGACGGTTTTCAATTTTCATCAATTTGGCTGTATTTTGAGTCAGCATCATTAGTCCACGCACACCAGTGGGTGAACGCGCACGCGGGTTCCAGTGTGATTCCTGATAAGCCATGGCGGCAAGCAATCGCCAGTCAATCCCGTTTTCCTTGCCTGCTTTTTCAAATTGTTCACGATAACTGGGTAAGCGTCGGTTAATATGATTCTTGTAGGTGCGTGTACCAACGTAGTCAAAATTCATTACATGACCATAGTAACGTTCCAGAATACGTTCTATCTCACCATTTCTGCGCATGTTATCGATAAAGAGTGTTGCTGCATTAAACAGGCTGTTATCATTGCTCTTGGGAAATGCCCATGCGATGGGTTCCTTGGGAGAGATATTAAAGGCAATACGCAGTTCCGGATAGAAACGGCGATTAATCGCGATTTCATTGGAATCGGCAATGGTGTGATCGAGCATGTTTTCTGAAACCAGATCAAGCAACTCCTCGCTGTTTAAATCGGTGTTTTCTTCCCAGTCCAGTTCAGGGTATTTTTCCTTGAGTGTCTTGAGTCGTTCCGCATGACTACTGTCTGCGACCACTTCAATCTCACGGCCAAATAAATCTGTGATCTTTCGTGGCCTCGCAAGACCGGTTCTTGTCCGGTAAATAAGTTGCTGGGTAACGTGTTGGTAGGGCGAGGTAAAACGCATAATTTGCTTGCGTGCGTCGGTAACCGTAAGACCAGCGGCGGCAAAATGAATTTCATTATTTGTGACCATGGAGATGATTCGATCCAGACTCTGGGGAATCGTGATTTCGAGTTCCACACCCAGTTCATCGGCAAAGCGCTTCACCAGATCGTATTCGAAACCGCTCGAGCCTTCTGAACCTTCATAATAGGTCGTCGGGCTGTTGCGTGTTGCAACCGCCAGTTTGCCCGTAAATTTGATCTCATTGAGAATGGAAACCTGATTCTCCACACTCAACAGGGTCAGTCCCCCGATGATCAAAATGACGGCAGATATGCCTCGAAGTTTTCTATCCATAAACAGCTCTGTTAATACAATAGTACTTCTTGAAAGCAATACTATACCGCGTATGGTTAATTGGCAGGTTATTCCTTTCTATACAGTGGGTTAGCGGCATTTTTTCATACTTTCTTGAGTAAAAATGAGGTTTTCGACGAATATTAAGAACTTACATGATGTTCTGGAGCAATGCTTGTACATTGTTTAAATATGGGGTGTAACACACCTGTTTTAAAGGGAATTTTGATGCAGGTTCTGGTATGATTTGGCTCTTTTAATGGATGATTTTCACAGAATAATCGCACTAGAGACTAAATAATAATGAGCAACGAATTAAACAAATTCAGTAAACGCATCACCCAGCCCAAATCCCAGGGTGCTTCACAAGCCATGCTCTATGGTACAGGCATGACTGAGGCAGACATGAATAAACCGGAAATTGGTATCGCCAGTGTCTGGTGGGAAGGCAATACCTGTAACATGCACCTCAATGATCTGGCCGCCATCGTCAAGAAGGGGGTAATGGATGCTGACATGGTAGGTCTGCGTTTCAACACGATTGGTGTTTCAGACGGTATTTCCATGGGCACGGATGGCATGTCCTATTCACTGCAATCACGTGAAATTATTGCAGACTCGGTGGAAACCGTGATGGGTGCGCAATGGTATGACGGTCTCATCACAATTCCGGGTTGTGACAAGAATATGCCGGGTGTCCTGATTGCAATGGGTCGATTGAATCGTCCATCGTTGATGATTTACGGTGGCACCATCAAGCCCGGTCATTTGAAAGATCAGCCGCTGGATATTGTGTCTGCATTCCAGAGTTATGGTGCCTTTATTGCGGGCAAGATTGATGAAGAAACACGCAAGGGTATTGTTCAAAATGCGTGTCCCGGTGCTGGTGCCTGTGGTGGCATGTATACCGCCAATACCATGGCCAGCGCGATTGAAGCCTTAGGCATGTCTTTGCCCTATAGTTCATCCAACCCGGCGGTGGACAAGAGCAAACTGGACGAATGTATGAATGCCGGTGCTGCGTTGCGTAACCTGATGGAAAAAGACATCAAGCCGCGTGACATCATGACACGTGAGGCATTTGAAAATGCCATGGTGATTGTCTCTGCGCTGGGCGGTTCTACCAATGCAGTATTACATTTGATCGCAATGGCGCGTGCAGTGGATGTAAAAGTGACCATTGATGATTTCCAGAAAGTCAGTGATCGTATTCCTTTCCTGGCTGATCTGAAACCAAGTGGACAATATGTGATGGAAGATTTGCATAATGTCGGTGGTACACCGGCAGTAATGAAATATCTTCTTGAACAAGGCTGGATCAATGGTGATTGCATGACAGTAACAGGCAAGACCATAGCAGAGAACCTGAAAGACCTGCCTGCATTGAAGGAAGGACAGGATGTAATCCGTTCTGTTAGTGATCCGATTAAGGAGACGGGTCATATCCAGATTCTAAAAGGTTCACTTGCACCCGGTGGTTCTGTCGCCAAGATTACCGGTAAGGAAGGTCTGACATTCAAGGGGCCGGCACGTGTATTTGATGCTGAAGAAGACATGCTCAAGGCGCTGGAAGACGGCAAGATCCAGAAAGGGGATGTTGTCATTATTCGTTACGAAGGACCAAAGGGTGGTCCCGGCATGCCGGAAATGCTGACACCGACCTCAGCCATTATGGGCGCGGGTCTGGGCAAGGATGTGGCACTGATCACTGATGGTCGTTTCTCCGGTGGTTCACATGGCTTTATTGTGGGCCATGTTGTGCCCGAGGCGCAGGAAGGTGGGCCGATTGCATTGGTGAAAGACGGCGACATGATTACACTTGATGCGAATAAAAACATTCTTGATATGGATGTCAGCGCAGATGAAATGGAAAAACGCCGTGCTGGCTGGAACATGCCTCCCTACAAGGCGACGCGTGGTACATTGTATAAGTTCATCAAGAACGTTAAGAACGCATCGGATGGATGTGTGACGGACGAATAGAGATAATTAAAAGAAAAAATAAAAAAGGCCGGTTATACCGGCCTTTTTTATTTAAAAGCAGTTTCCGGAAACTTTTCAGTAATCAGCATAACGGGTTGCTGGTGCGCAAAGACGCGATAGGTTCTGGAAATCAGATTTGCATCCGGTGCGATATTAAAGTGTTCAGAAATTTCCTCTGCTTTTTCCAGGTCACAGGATAGAATCTCACGATAGGTTTCAAGACGTTCTTCATTAATCAACAGACCAAGTGGTTTTTTTGCTTCCAGCAGGCCGGTGCGAATTCTTTCACCAAGTCTGTCCGGTACAATAATGGATTCGGCATAGACATGGTTATGGCCAGTGTCTTTGCCCTGCAATAAAACCTTCCTTGCCAGTATGTCTGTATTTACACCGACATCAAGATAGGGAATCAAGGTGTCAGTTGTAATCTTCTCCTGATATAACTTCACGATCTGAATGCCTTCCCATAACTTGGCTTCCAGCATGTCGGTGACCGTGCCGTCAGTAGTCAACAAAATACGCTGAAACGATGACAGGTTTTGCGGTTCAATCCGGCTTTTGCGTAGTGAATCCTGCAGATCAATACGCATCATTTCAAGCCGACCGGGATTTTTGATGGGTGTAACGTTATTCATAATTCTGGATTATAACCTGTCTATGAATACTTTTTACCCAATAACACCATGATTAAAATAAAAATATACACGCAAGTATTAATATTAGGTATTATGTTCATGTATTAAATGGTATAAATCTAATAAATGCCTGTATTTATTAAGCTTTGCTTAGTATTATTTTGTAGTTGTGACAATGTTTTAAAGGATGCACAAGCATGCCAGGGAATTGTAAAAAGCATATTGTACGCCCCTATCTGTTTCTTGCCCTGTTCTCGGGGCTGGTGCTGAGCTGTAGCTCATTTGCCCAAGACCACATACACACATCTAAAACATTTACACTCGGTGTTCATCCCTATTTGCCTGAAAGTGAGTTACATCGGCGTTTTCAGGGCTTGATTAATTACCTTTCAGAAAAGCTGGATGAGCCGGTTGACCTGAAAGTTTCCAAAGATTATGAATCGCATATTGAGCATACGGGTAACAATGCATTTGATATCGCCTTCATGGGACCATCAAGTTATGTTACGTTGACCGAGCGTTATGGTAAACGGCCGTTGTTGGCAAGACTTGAGGTAAACAAGGATCCCCATTTCCGTGGTGTAATTGTCGTACACAAAGACAGTGGTATTACCAGTTTGAAACAGCTTGCTGGCAAACGATTTGCATTCGGCTCAGCACATTCAACCATGAGCTACATTGTCCCGCGTTACATGTTGATGCAGGCTGGTGTACGGCTAGGTTCACTGGAGACTTACCGGTTTTTGGGTAACCACCGCAATGTGGCACTGGGTGTGTTGACAGGTGAATTTGATGCCGGTGCAGTCAAGGAAGAAATATATGAAGACTTTATGAAACGTGGATTGGTTGAACTGACCAGAACACCCGCTATTTCAGAGCATGTATTTGTTGCACGCAATGGTATGACTGAAACAAGAATCGACAAAATCAGAAAAATATTATTTTGGCTATCAGATTCAGAGAATGGAAAAAAAATCTTATCGGAGATCAAGACCGATGTTACCGGACTTGTCAGCACAAGCAACCGGGATTATGACAATCTGCGTCAAATGATGCATGTGTTACCAGAGAGAAAATAGAAGCTCATGATCAAGACATCTATCATCAAAAAAAGCCGTCTGATCGCCGCATTTATGTTTTTGTT
>JAOUJV010000115.1 GCA_029882995.1 Gammaproteobacteria bacterium
TGTCAGTGCCATAACGTACCGGATCTTCACCACCTTCTCCGGAGTTGGAACGAGCACCGAGTCTGTTCATTGCCTGTGCCAGTGTTTCATGTGCTTCTGGTGATAAAGCACCCAGCGACATGGCCGCGCTGTCAAAACGTTTCAGAATATCTTCTACCGGTTCTACTTCATCAATCGAGACAGGTTTTACACCATCACGCAGTTTAAACATGTCGCGCAGACTAATGGTGCTGCGGTTATTGACCAGATTGGAGAAGACTTTAAAGTCTTTCATGTCGCCGGTAGCGACAGCCGCCTGCAATGTTTTTACGACATCCGGATTATAGGCATGTTCTTCACCACCATGAACAAACTTGAGCAGGCCACCCTGATCTATAGTCTTGCGTGGATTCCATGCCAGTTCAGTCAAGATGGATTGATCATGTTCAATATCTTCAAAGTGTGTGCCTTGCAGTCGATTGGTAGTGCCACAGAAGCATAAATTCACTACATCATCATGCAGACCAACGGACTCAAATAACTGGGCACCACGATAGCTGGCGATAGTTGAGATGCCCATTTTTGAAATAATCTTGTGCAGACCCTTGTTAATACCCTGACGATATTTTTGTGCCAGTACAGGTGCACCAGGATCCTTTACCTCTCCCTTGCGCGCCATGTCATTCAGACATTCATACGCCAGATACGGGAACACGGCAGTAGCACCATAGCCGATAAGTACAGCAAAGTGATGCGGGTCACGGGCAGAACCGGTTTCAACCACAATATTGGAATCACAACGCAGACCTGCCTTGATGAGATGATGGTGTACTGCGCCGGTTGCCAGTAATGCAGGAACCATTTTCTTGTTCTGATCAATATTCTTGTCGGATAAAACCAGAATTACCTTTCCGCTTTTAACTGCCTGAGCTGCTTGTTGGCAGACACTTTCTATTGCGCTGCGTAAATCCAGTTTGGCATCATAGTTGAGATCAATATAATGATGTGCATAACCAGGATCATCCATAGACATCAATTGCTGGAATTTCCCCTTGGATAAAATCGGTGAACGAATCAGCAGGCGATGCGCGTGTTCCGGTGTTTCTTCAAACAGATTATGCTCACGGCCGAAACAGGTTTCCATGGACATGACAATTTGTTCACGGATCGGATCTATTGGTGGATTGGTAACTTGTGCAAACTGTTGCCTGAAGTAGTCATAAATAGAACGCACTCTTTTTGACAATACCGGAAGAGGAGTATCATCACCCATTGAGCCGACTGCTTCCTGACCAGCTTCAGCAATAACACGCAATACCTGATCACGTTCTTCATAACTAACCTGAAACAGTTTTTGATAAACATTAAGACGATCGGGATCGAAGGGTTCGACACAGCTGCTGCTATCGAATAAAACCGCTTCCAATCGTTGTGTATTTTCATTCAGCCATTGTTTGTACGGATGGCGTTGTTTCAACATGTTGTCGATATCTTCAGGGAATAACAACTTGCCGGTACGTGTATCTGCTGCGATCATTTGTCCAGGCTTGAGGCGACCTTTCATCTCGACATCTTCCGGTGCGTAGTCATACACACCAATTTCAGATGCCAGTGTAATGTGGCGGTCTTTTGTCATGACCCAGCGTGCCGGACGCAGGCCATTTCGATCCATGCTACAGGCGGCATAACGACCGTCAGTTAATACGATACCGGCAGGCCCATCCCAGGATTCCATGTGCATGGAGTTGTATTCATAAAAGGCACGTAAATCACTGTCCATGGTTTCAACGTTTTGCCATGCTGGTGGAACCAGCAGGCGCATGGCACGGAAAATATCCATACCACCAGCGAGCAGGGCTTCAAGCATGTTATCCAGACTGTTGGAGTCTGAACCGGACATGGAAACCAGTGGCCGCACGTCTTCCATTTTGAGTAACGGTGTTTCAAATTTATGGCCGCGTGCAACCGACCAGTTACGGTTACCCTGAATGGTATTGATTTCACCATTGTGTGCCAGATGACGGAATGGCTGTGCCAGTCGCCATTGAGGCCAGGTATTGGTCGAAAAACGCTGGTGGAAAACACATAAATCCGATTCCAGATTTTCATTTTGCAGATCCTTGTAAAAGACCGGCAGATTTTCGGGCATGACCAGTCCCTTATAGGAAAGTACATTGGCCGATAAACTAGGCATATAGAATGTCTTGTCTTTAGGTTCGATCACGATCTCGGTTTTGCGGCGAGCGACATAGAGTTTGCGTTCAAATTCCGCATCGTCCATGCCTTCAGGGGCATTAACAAAAACCTGTTCAATTTCAGGCAGGCTTTTCAGTGATTCTTCGCCACAGGCATCCGGATTGACCGGAACCTTGCGCCAGCCGACGCAGTCCAGATTTTGTTCCTTGAGATGTGATTCCAGACATTGTTTGGCAGTATTACTCAGTTTTGTGTCTTGATTCAGAAAAACCATACCGACAGCAAATGTCTTATTGAGTGAAAAACCGGCATCTTTAGCGATTGATTCAAGGAATTTCTGCGGTTTTTTCATCAACAGACCACAGCCATCGCCTGATTTACCGTCAGCCGCCACGGCACCACGGTGGGTAAGGCGCGCCAGCGCACCAATGGCGGTATTAACCAGCCAATGGCTGGGTTTGGCGTCCATTTGGGCAATTAGCCCGAATCCACAACTGTCTTTTTCAAACTGTGGTCGATACAGGCCGCTTGATGGAATTCCGGTTTTACTCATGATATTGATAACTCATTGATATTTATATCAAAAAACACGCGTTTTTGAGTTGAATGTCCTGCCCGAACAAGCAGGCAAAAGGACACGCAGTATACAGTCCGCCAAGGCCTGATTCAAATAGAAAAGGAGTGAGGAGTATGGTTTTTCCCTGCACTTACAGGTGGTTATTGGGCTTCAATGATGGCTGTCTGGACACTTCCCAGCGTACGTGGCCAGGGAGAGGTTGATTTCAGCACCGGTGGCAGTTCGGTCAGTGCCAGTCGGGCATTTGCCTCGGAGGGATAAACACCATAAACAAGGACATACCAGTCCTTGCCAGCGCGCCGGGTTTTAAACCAGTATGCCTTGCCATTCAGTTTGTGTCTCCGGATAAACTTATCCAGAGATTGTTGTTTGGCACTACCCAGAAGCTGAATTGTGTAGTGCCATGGGTTTTGTTCAAGAAACCAGTCTTTTTTGCCCAAGGGTGAGTTAACAATACCTGTGCCGGCTGCCATTTCCGTTTCCAGTTTTGGATTATTGTCGTTTAGTACCTCAACCTGAATTTCGGATACCAGCCGAACCCAGGGGTTTGCCTTTTGTACTTTTTCAGGCAGTGTTTGTATAAACTGTTGTGCACTTTGTTTGTCATTGTAGGTGCCGGTAAAGACCATGTGCCAGTCATTTCCGTTTTTGGTTGTAACATAAATCACCGGTTTGAATTCAATTTTATTTTGTGCAATGAATTTATCGACAGTGTTCTTTTGCTTTGCTCCAATAATTTGTACAGCATAGTGCCAGGGGGATTGTTCAAATAACCAGTCCTTCTCCTGACTTGTGGTGACCACAGGTAAAGCTTCTTTTTCAACTACTGTTGATTTTTCAATTATTTTTTCAGATCCTGTTTCTGGTTCTGTTGAATCCGTTGATGGAGGTAACGTTGTTTCCTGTTCCGGTTCTGCAATCATATCAGGCTCTGGTTTCTTTTCTTCTATTTGTTTAAATAGCTCCTGCTCGGATTTTTGATCTTTTAACAAGGCGATCATATTTTTATCCTGATCTACCGGATTATCTTGAGGCAAAGGAATAATTTCCGGATCTTTAAGTGAATCTCCCATAGCAATAAGATTTTTGTGGTCACCAGAATCCGGATGCTCCGTTTTTTTAGAGTTGGTGCTTTGTGGCACTTTGATTTCAGGTTCAATAAGTGAGACTACTTTTTCGCGTTTTATCCTGTTATTGGCTATTTCAGGTGTATTTTCATTTGTTGAGGCATAATTTGCCGGATCAAAAAATGAATTAATGGTGTCTTGTATAACGAGAGCAACGACCAGCAAGGCAACAACCAACACCATTATCAGTGTGCTTGCTGCAGTAAATCGACCCTTTCTGGTTGGGGCAGGTGCGGGTACATCAGGTTCCTTACTGCTGAAACGTATCAGGGTTTTACTGGCTTGCCGATTGATTTCAAACGGGATGCCTTTCGAGTTTTTGTAAATAGTTTCAATAGTCGAAGGAGTAAATGGTGTGCGTGTCAGATTGTTTTCATCAAAACCGGCCACTTTCATTCTATAGTGCAAATAGTTTTCAGTGTCTTTTTCATTTAGTGGCTGCAGTTCCAGATTTTGCGTAATGAGTCGACCTGCTTTTTGCGGGTCTGCTGTTTCAAGCAACCTTTGTATATCAGGTTCTGCAAATAAAATAATACTCAAAAGATGTGTATCATCAGCGATGAGATCATTTAGCTGCATCACCAGTTGCAAAGACTCAATAGACAATTCATGAGCATCATCAATAATCAGCAATGCTGCTCTTCCACTGCGCTTGATATTGTCGAGGCAGGATGTCAGTTGATCAAAACCACTTATGGATTCGGTAGATGAGTCAGCACCAAGCCCCTTGTAAATCTGTTGCTTGAGCTGATCGGCATGATGCATCGGATTTGCATGAATAAAGCAGACCTGATAGTTATCATCAAGACGGGAAAGCAGTCGGCGGATCAGTATTGTTTTGCCAATACCAAACCTGCCGGTAACCAGCATAAACAATTCATTTGATAGCAATGCATGCTGCAGGAGATCCAGATTCTGTGCGTGGGTGCTGTCATTGAAAAAGAAATCATCTTCAATGGCGAGCGAAAACGGATCGCGTTGTAATCCGAAATCGGTCAGGTAAGGCAAGTCTTGTAGTCTGGATGCTTCCATCGTTAATTATTATAAGTATTATCAGCCTGAAACTTCAGACAGCAAATGATCCATAGCTGGATATGTTCCCCCGTTAAGCTTGCCAGATGATCTGCGATCTGACATCAAGAATTATAGACGGTTTAGACAGGCTCTGGGTATCTGGCACTGGTCTTGTGTACGGATAGTCTGGACACAGAAGGCGGGTATCCTGTTCAGGTCAGGTGGGTTGGTTCAAACAGTTTTTCGTATTCAGCAATGGCATAACGATCGGTCATACCGGCAATATAATCCGCAATAATGCGTGCCTTGCCATTTGAGCCATGCGCCTTCTCGGCGCTATGACAAATCTGGGTATGCTCTGATGGTAAAAGCCGGGGATCATTCATAAAGGCATCAAACAGCGCCTTTATAATACGCTCGGCCTTGGCTGTCATACGCAGTACCCGGTAATGCTGGTAAAGCTCCTTTCTCAGGAAGTGCTTGAGTTCCTGTACCTGATGCGCCATTTCTTCACTGAATTGAATCAGTGGTTTTTGCTGTTTGCGAATATCCTCTATTGAGCGGGGGGCAGCCTGATCAATATTTTTCTGGCTCACATCGACCAGATCCAGCACTTGCATGTTGATCATCCGCCGGATAATTTCATAAATAAGCCGACGGTTAGTGAGGTCTTTCCACTCCTTTTTGACAACGTCATATTGATCACGGAACAGTTTTACTTCCTGTAGCATCTCGATGGTAATTAGACCGGCACGCAGTCCATCATCAACATCATGATTATTGTAGGCAATGGCATCAGCCAGGTTGGTCAGTTGTGCCTCAAGCGAGGGTTGCTGTTTTTTTATAAAACGCTCACCGACATCACCGAGAGTCTGGGCATTTTTTACCGAGCAGTGTTTTAGAATACCTTCACGTGATTCATAGGTCAGGTTAAGACCGCGAAAGGCGGCATAACGTTCTTCAAGCTCATCAACCACGCGCAGTGACTGCAGGTTATGCTCAAAACCACCGTGGTCACGCATGCATTCATTTAATACATCCTGTCCAGCATGGCCAAAAGGAGTATGTCCCAGATCATGAGCCAGAGAGATGGTTTCAGTCA
>JAOUJV010000116.1 GCA_029882995.1 Gammaproteobacteria bacterium
GCCTTGGGTTTACCACCACGACCGGTTGCCCCCTCATCACGTATCTCACCACCGGAACCGGTTGCCGCACCGGGGAATGGAGAAATGGCCGTCGGGTGATTATGTGTTTCCACCTTGATCATGATATGCATGTCTTCGCGGTGATAATTGTATTCACCGGTTTTTGCATCAGGACAAAAATAACTGCTACTTGAACCCTCCATGACGGCCGAGTTGTCATGATATGCCGACAGGGTGCCTTGTGGCTGGTGTTTATGGGTATTACGGATCATATTAAACAGGGATGAATCCTGTTGCTTGCCATCAATGATCCAGTCGGCATTAAAAATCTTGTGTCGACAATGTTCCGAGTTGGCCTGTGCAAACATCATTAACTCGACATCACTCGGATTGCGATTAAGCTCGGTAAAACTCTCAACCAGATAATCGATTTCATCGGGTGCCAATGCCAGCCCCAGTTCAGTATTGGCTCTTTGCAAGGCAGACTTGCCATTACCCAGAATATCGACCTGCACCAATGGTGCCGGATCAGCCTGTTGAAACAGACCTTCCGCGTCATCCAGTGCAAAAAACACGGCCTCCACCATGCGATCATGGATCAGGGCAGAAATACGATTTAACTCATCATCGTTAAATGATTTTCCATTTACATTTCTGACGTAGTAAACAACCCCACGCTCAATACGATGGATATTTTTCAATCCGCAGTTGTGAGCAATATCGGTAGCTTTACTCGCCCAGGGGGAGATAGTACCGGGACGTGGCGTTACCAGAAACAACTGACCTTCCATAGGTTCAGCCGCGCCGGATTCACATCCGAGAATGTTTTTCAGCAGGCTTTCTTCTTTACTGGAAAGCGTCGTTTCCAAATCACAAAAATGGATGTAACGTGCATCAATGGATACTACTGTTGGTACGGTTTCACTGACAGCATCCAGTAATCGTTGCAGACGGAAATCAGAAAGTGCAGTACTGCCAAAAAGCTGTAACATTAAAAAACCTTATTCCTTAAATATTGAATGAATTGGATTTTCTTTCAAGACAAGGAAAAAATTAGTGAAAAAACGCAGTTTACAAATAGTAAATGAGTACCCAACATACGGGCACAAGTATTTTGAACTAATTTTTAACGCCGTATTGGAAGAAAAGACTTTCATTCAGATAGCAATACCCAAACGTTGGGCTACTGCTTCGTATGCCTCCACAACACCACCCAGCCCCTGACGGAAACGATCCTTATCCAGTTTTTCACGTGTCTTTACATCCCATAGACGACAACCATCCGGACTAAATTCATCACCCAGTACCAGCTTGCCATCATAGCGACCAAATTCAAGTTTATAATCCACTAACAGAATACCGGCATCCAGAAATAATTTTTTCAATATCCCATTTACTTTAAAAGTCAGTTCTTTCATGGTTTCAATTTCTTTCTGAGTACCCCATTTGAACGAAATGATATGGAAATCATTAATCATTGGATCATGCAATGCATCATTCTTTAAAAAGAATTCAAACAAAGGCGGATCAAGATCAAGTCCTTCTGCCACGCCCAGTCGTTTGCATAAGCTGCCGGTACTGATGTTACGCACAACACATTCAATAGGCAGCATATCCAGATTTTTTACGATTGCTTCATCATCTGATAATGTGGATTCATAATGTGTGGGCACACCACCTTCTTCCAGTCGCTGCATAATAAAAGCGTTGAACTTGTTATTAACCATGCCTTTGCGATCAAGTTGTTCTATTTTTTCACCATCAAAGGCTGATGTATCATTACGGAAATGCATGATCAGCTTTTTTGGATCATCTGTCTTGTAAATAGACTTTGCCTTGCCATTTGCTACCAATTCACCTTTTTGCATTTTTTTACTCTCTCAATAATTAAAAATTCAAACATTAACTGATCGTTCGCCAATCCAGACCTTCATCCTGTGTGGCGACATCAATCCAATCTGTAGAACAATCCAGCACATCGGCTAATGCCTTTCTTGCCAGTTTGGCATTATTGTTTTTCTCACTCAGGTGCATCGCAACAATATGCTGTAAGCCCGAATGATCAATTGCATTTAAAATTTCTGCAGCCTGACTATTACTCAAATGCCCGAGGTCACCACTAATCCGTGCCTTGGTTGATTCCGGATAATGGCTTTGAGCCAGCATGTCAGGATCATGATTACATTCAAGTAACAATGCATCACAACCGGTAATCATTTTTTCAACATGCTCCGTACGACTACCGGTATCAGTCAGTAATCCCAATCGATGGTTGCCATCACTAAAAACAAACTGTGCCGGCTCCCTTGCATCATGCGGTACCGGAAACGGCTGGATTTCAATAGCATCAATTGAGAAAGTTTCATGATGGCTAAAAACACGCAGATCCGGTACGAAACCGTTATTATATTGTGCTCGGGTGCCCGGCGTCATCCATAACGGGACATTATGGTTACGAGCCACCAGACCAGCACCACTGATATGGTCACTGTGCTCATGAGTCACGACCACAGCAGCCAAATCCTCAGGAGTTTTGCCCAGACGGGCGAGACGGGAACGTGTTTCCTTGAGTGAAAATCCGCAATCAATCAGGAGGCAGGTTCCATTTGCCTCCACCAGTGTACCGTTACCACGGCTACCACTGCCAAGAGATGCAAAGCGCAATGTCAGGCCTTCTTATTTTAATTGGTCGTGCAGCAGGGAAAGAATGCGTTGGGCAGTACCGGAACTATCACGTGCGCCGGATTTATCCAGAACCGCAATCGCTGAACCGCCATTATTTTTGCTTACACTGACGGTATATTCATTTTTCTTTGCTTCATCATCGGATGACCAGAATGCAAGACTGGACAACCAGCCTTCTTCATTACCCAAATCTTTCTCTGGATCAATATAACGCACAAAATACAATCCTTTTGAACGGTCACGATCTTCCACTGTAAAGCCGACACGATCCAGTGCAATGCCGGTACGACGCCATGCGCGTGGGAAATCATCTTCCAGCACAACCTGTGCAGAGCCATCGTTACTACGCACCAGTTTTGCGCGCAGTGTTTTGGATTGTGTCTTGCTCTTTCCCACCATGGTACGAGCACGCTTTTCTTCAATCCCTATGAAACTGACAAAACGGGTCATCATTTCGATTTCGAGTTCAGGATCCGAAGGTCTGGGCTGCCAGGCGGTCATTGGACCAGACTGTTCGCTGGTATTTACTTCCTGAGCACCACGATGAGTAAAGAAGATTTCTGTAGTGCCGGGCTTGGCTCCCCTTTCCAGACGCACGCGGAATTTATCGCGTGTATCTGCTGAATAAAGCGTATCCAGTGCCTTGCTTAAGAAGGAACGAATCGGGCCTTCCGGTATATCAGCACGATTTTCATGCCAGTCCGTTTCAATAATACCGAGTCGTGCATCTTCCATCTTGATAAGAAAACCCATCTGTAACCAGAATTCACGCACCTGTTCCCAAAGTTCATCCGGTGCACCAACCACAACAAGCCAGCGTTTATCACCATCACGTTTAACTGTGATGCGCTGATCCAGAGGTAAAACAACCTGTTTACGCTGCGCCTGTGTGCCTGAGCGTTCACTTGTGTAGTCTGAGTAACTGGCAGTGGAATCCACATTGATATCCGGCACCACCATCGTGTCATCAATGGTTGTTGTTGTCAGATCAGGTGGTACTTCCAGTGAAGGTGCAGTACGACTCTTTTTATAATCAATATCACGGCCTTCTTTTACTTTTTCGAGTGTACTACAGGCAACCAGTGATGTGACCACGACGAAAGATATTAAAATTCTGAAAACATTCATTAATGAAAACCTGCTGTTAGATTATATGTTTTTCGTTATAACACGCCTGCTGTTCCCAGTGCCTGCCGCAACCTGTCATGATATTGCGCAGAAAGTACTGTCATTGGCAAACGTATACCTGAAGAAATCATGCCCATCTCATACAGAGCCCATTTAACGGGAATCGGATTGGCTTCCACAAAGAGGTCATGGTGCAATGCATCCAGTTTTGTATTTATGGTTGTTGCCTTTTCCCTGTCTCCTGCCAGTGCTGCCTGACACATCTCATGCATCATGGCCGGTGCCACATTGGCAGTCACAGAAATATCCCCCTTGCCACCCAGTAATATACATTCCATCGCTGTGGCATCATCCCCGCTGTAGAGGTCGATTTTATCACCACATCGGTCAAGAATCTCCCTCGCACGTGCCAAATCCCCGGTAGCCTCCTTAATCCCGACAATATTGGAAATTTCAGCCAGTCTGGCCACCGTTTTGGGCAGCATATCAACTGCTGTCCGCCCCGGTACGTTATACAGGATCTGCGGGATAGCCACGGCATCGGCCACAGCCTTAAAATGCAGAAAAAGCCCTTCCTGAGTCGGCTTATTATAGTAAGGTGTCACCAGCAGGCAGGCATCGGCACCGGCCTCCATCGCACAACGAGTCAAGGTAATGGCTTCAGTCGTTGAATTCGCGCCCGTACCGGCAATAATCGGAATACGGCCAGCAGATTGCTCCACTACCTGTCGAATAACCCCGCAATGCTCATGCTCGTCCAGTGTCGCCGATTCACCGGTCGTTCCAACAGCGACAATGGCATCGGTACCCTGCTCAACATGGAAATCCACCAGTTTACGTAAAGAAGCCTCATCCAGACTGCCGTCTTCATGCATGGGTGTGACCATGGCGACCATACTGCCCTGAAACATTTTCAATAATCTCCGTAAAATTAATCGCATGGTACTGGCAGGAATCACGGATGACAAGGGGGTGAATATTCTCGGCAAAGATCTGGAAAAATAATGTTAGAATCGGGTTCATCCTGTAATGAAAAATACTGGCTGGCATCATGGCTAAAAAGAAAAATAACTATCTTGTAATTTCAGCGCTCGGAGCCGATCGTCCGGGTATCGTCAATGATCTTTCGAGCATTATTCTGGAAAATCAATGCAATATTGTTGATAGCCGCATGAGCATGCTGGGTGGCGAATTCGCCATTATCCTGATGATATCCGGCAACTGGAATGATGTTGCCAAACTGGAAGATAAACTGCCGCAAATCCAGAAAAAACTGGGACTGGTTATTGCACACAAGCGCACCGAGGAACGCAGCCAGAAAACAGGTCTTGTTCCCTATGAGGTGGAAGTCATCTCGATTGATCGCCCGGGCATCATGTTCCAGCTGGCCAATTTCTTTTCCACCCGTGATATCAATATCGAGGAAGTTAACACCAACAGTTATGCGGCGGCCCATACCGGTACGCCCATGTTTGCCACTTCCATGATTGTCGATATACCGGCAAATGTTTCTGTCACCAGTTTGCGTGAAGAGTTTCTTGATTTTTGCGACGAGCACAATATGGATGCTGCGATAGAAGCATTAAAAGGATAAGCCATACAGATGCCAAAAAAAGCAGTTATTGGTAAAAAGGTGCCTGCCTTTAAACTGGATGCAACAGGAGAGCAAATCATCAAGCTTTCAGATCTGAAGGGTAAAAATATCGTTGTTTATTTTTATCCTAAAGACAGTACCCCCGGCTGTACTACAGAAGGTCAAAATTTCCGTGATAACAATACAAAATTCAAACGTCGTAGTACGGTAGTTCTGGGTGTATCTCGTGATTCCATCAAGTCACATGAAAACTTTAAATCCAAACAAAAATTTAACTTTGATCTTTTGTCCGATCCGGATGAAGAGCTATGCAACATCTTTGATGTCATCAAGATGAAA
This sequence comes from Gammaproteobacteria bacterium, assembly GCA_029882995.1. Lineage (GTDB taxonomy): Bacteria > Pseudomonadota > Gammaproteobacteria > DAOVJZ01 > DAOVJZ01 > DAOVJZ01. The sequence continues at coordinate 5,747 of JAOUJV010000116.1, forward strand.
AACATGTATGGCAAAAAGGTCAGGGGGATCGAACGCAGTACCTTTCTAATTGATGATAAAGGTGTTCTGCGCAAGGAATGGCGCAAGGTCAAGGTTGATGGCCACGTCGAAGAAGTACTGGAAGCCATTAAGGAGCTTTGATTCTGTCATATGAATA
>JAOUJV010000032.1 GCA_029882995.1 Gammaproteobacteria bacterium
ACAGAACACGAATTACGTAAAAACATTAAAGCACTTATTAATGCCCCGTCCGTTGATGATATAGCACTGCTAAAAAACACATCGGAGGCCTTATCTGTTGTCGCTTACGGCATTGACTGGCGTAAAGGCGATAATGTCGTAACAAGTAATCAGGAGTTCCCATCAAACCGCATTGTATGGGAGTCTTTGCGTGATAAAGGAGTTGAATTTCGTGAAGCTGATTTAAACCAGCAGGCTACAGCAGAAGACAGCTTGTTTGCGCTGGTAGACAAAAACACACGCATGATCACTATCAGTGCTGTGCAATTTGCCAGTGGTCTCAGAATGGATCTAGGGCGAATAGGCCAGTTTTGCAGGGAGCATGACATCCTGTTTTGTGTTGATGCCATTCAACATATTGGTGCATTACCAATAGACGTACAAGCCATACAGGCCGATTTTGTGATGGCCGATGGTCACAAATGGATGCTGGGACCGGAAGGCCTTGCCCTGCTCTATGTTCATTCAGATCAGCGAGAACAACTTAAACTGCATCAATTCGGTTGGCACATGGTAGAACATCCGCATGACTTTACAGTACGCCATTGGGAGCCTGCACATAGCGGCCGTCGTTTCGAATGTGGTAGTCCTAACATGCTGGGTATCTTTGGACTAAATGCGAGCATTTCTTTGCTTTTGGAAATTGGCACCAAAAATATCGAGATAAATAACATTAATAATTCTAAATATCTTATTGATAGTATTAACAATAATCCAAATCTAGAATTACTCTCATCTGCAGACAAAAATCGCCTTTCCGGCATTGTTGTCTTTCGTCATAAACAACATGACAGTACTGAATTACACCAACGACTTATGAAAGCAGGTGTTATCTGCGCGCCACGTGGTGGCGGTATACGCTTCTCTCCTCATTTTTATACCAGTACAGACAAGCTGGATCAGGCACTGAGCTACCTTGCCTGACAGCCCCTGTCCTCAAATCTTTTCAAACACGGTTAGAAAATCGTGACTTAATAGGCTAAATAGTTGTCTATTAAAGATAAAGTCGACCTGAATTTTACCGATGATCTATACACGGCCTCCTTATATAAGGAGTACCATTACAAAAACAGGGAGTAATATTTATGGGGCTACGTGCTTCAGTAGGAAGGCGAATTTCAGCATGGCTGAATCAGGAGCATGATGCGCCTGAGAGACCATTATGTGATTTTGATCGTATCGCCTATGAATTACGACCAGCTGATGTAATCCTGATTGAAGGACGCAGTCGTGTCAGTAATGTCATTCGTGTTATTACCCAAAGCTCCTGGACACATTCTGTACTTTATGTGGGTCGTGTACACGACATCGTTAGTCAGGAATTACGCGAACGCGTAACCAAATTCTACAATGGTGACCCCAATGAACAACTGGTGATTGAAGCCATACTTGGCCAAGGCACTATTGTTTCACCATTAAGCAAATACACTACTGATCACTTGCGACTATGTCGTGCTCGCGGTCTTACTCCGCCAGATGCACAGGAAGTAATAGGACATGCGGTCGCCACTTTAGGTGCCGGTTATGATATGCGACAGTTGCTTGATTTGGCGCGCTTCATGTTTCCCTATACACTTATGCCGCGTCGCTGGCGCTCCAGCCTGTTTGAGCATAATGCAGGTTCTGCTACCAGTACAGTGTGTTCAACAATGATTGCAAAGGCATTCATGCAGGTTAAATTCCCTCTTTTACCTATTGCTTTTAAGAATGATGATGGCACCATTACACTGCATCATAGAAACCCGAAGTTATTTACTCCCCGTGATTTTGATTACTCACCCTATTTTGACATTATTAAATTCCCCATCTGGGATCCACACAAGATGTCGCGCTATCAAAATATGCCATGGGATAAAGAAGGATTAATATGTAATGAGCACGGTGATTGTTTTTTACCGGATGATCACCCTGCATCTTCAAAGCAAAATGATAATGATGATCAACTGCAGGACAAGGAGCAAATGAAATGAGCTTTTTATTCTGGTTACTCATATTGATTTCCGGTGTTTTCGTGCTCGGTTATTTACGGACACCACTGATCGCAAATACATTAGCCATGGCTTTTTTTATTGCAGTGATCACTGTCAGCGGAGATCAGCCTGTTAACTCCTTCTTGCTGGGTTTGATTTGGTCAGTTTTTGCATTTGTAGCGGTCACACTGAATATACCTATGATTCGAAGAAAATTGATTTCTGATCGAATCCTTGCATTATTCCGAACAGTGACACCAACCATGTCACGTACTGAAAAGGAAGCGCTTGAGGCAGGGACGGTCTGGTGGGACGGTGACTTGTTTAGTGGCAAGCCTGACTGGAATAAATTACTCAAAATACCTGCACCAAGACTGACCGAGCGTGAGCGGGACTTTATCGATGGTCCGGTAGAAGACCTTTGTAAAATGCTGGATGACTGGAAAATCACACATGAAGATTATGATTTACCCACCGAAGTCTGGCAATTCATAAAGGACAATGGGTTTTTCAGTATGATAATTCCACGTCAGTATGGTGGTCTGGAGTTTTCTGCATTAGCCCATTCCTCTGTCGTGATGAAAATAGCAAGCCGGAGTATTTCTGCTGCTGTCACTGTAATGGTGCCTAACTCCCTTGGGCCAGCTGAATTGTTATTACATTACGGCACCGATGAACAAAAAGAATATTATCTGCCGCGACTTGCTACCGGTGAGGAGGTTCCCTGCTTCGCATTAACCGGGCCGGAAGCCGGGAGTGATGCCAGTGCAATGCCTGATAAAGGTATTGTTTGCCATGGTGAATTTGAAGGCAAACAGGTGTTGGGTATTCGTCTTAATTGGGAAAAGCGTTATATCACTCTGGGGCCGGTTGCAACCGTATTGGGTCTGGCTTTCAAGCTTTACGATCCGGATCATTTACTCGGTGATGATGAGGCACCGGGTATCACGTGCGCACTCATTCCTACCGACATTCCCGGCATAAAAATTGGTGATCGCCATATGCCGCTTAATATGGCATTCATGAACGGGCCGAATTATGGCAAGGATGTTTTCATTCCCATCGACTGGGTTATTGGCGGTAAAGCCGGCGTCGGTAATGGCTGGTCGATGTTGATGGAATCACTTGCTGCCGGACGCTCTATCTCCTTGCCCGCACTAAGTACAGGAGCAGGAAAACTAACCAGCCGTGCAACTGGCGCCTATGCGCGTATTCGCAAGCAATTCAAAACACCGATTGGGAAATTTGAAGGCATTGAAGAAGCGCTGGCACGTATTGCAGGCTTTACATACATGATGGATGCTGTCCGTGTCATGACAGCAGGTGCCGTTGACGCAGGAGAGAAACCAGCCGTTGTTTCAGCGATAGCAAAATTTAATTTGACTGAAACCATGCGTAGGGTTGTAAACGATGCAATGGATATACATGGCGGTTCCGGAATTTGTATGGGGCCACATAATTTTTTGGGACGTGTATATCAGGCAGTACCGATCAGTATTACGGTGGAAGGCGCCAACATACTCACGCGCTCATTGATCATTTATGGTCAAGGCGCCATTCGTTGTCATCCTTATGTCGTCAAGGAAATGCAGGCTGCAAAGGATAGCAATGTGATCAGTGCTTCTATCGAATTTGATAAGGCATTATTTGGTCATATTGGCTTCTTTATCAGTAATCTGTCACGTTCATTCTTATTAGGTCTTACACGTGGCCGTATAGCCACATCACCAGTGAACGATTCTCTTTCTCTTTATTACAAACAGCTTACCCATATGAGTGCCGCCTTTGCTTTTGTATCTGATGTGGCAATGATGGTATTGGGTGGCAAACTTAAGAGAAAGGAAAGACTGTCAGCCAGACTGGCTGATATTTTCAGCCAGCTTTATATTGCGTCATGTCTCCTTAAACATTATGAAGATCAGGGCGCACTGGATGAAGACTTACCGCTGGTTCAATGGGGTTGTGATATGGCGCTGAATATAATTCAGCATCGATTGGGTGAAATATTCCGCAATTTTCCGATCAGTTGGGTTGGAAAACTGATGCGTTTGGTAATTTTCCCGACAGGCAAATACTTTAAAACACCGGGTGACAGACTCGATCATGATTTAGCCACACTTTTGTTAAGCCCTTCTCTTACCCGTGACAGATTAACGGATGGTATTTTTGTTTCAGATAATCCGGAAGATGCTGTTGGTCGACTTGAAACAGCCTTAAGCAAAGTCATAGAATCAGATTTGGTTGAGAAAAAAATCAACAATGCAGTCAAGACTGGTACATTAAAAGAAGGACCGCAAGAATCTTTACTGAAAGAAGCCGTTATTCTGGGTATCATAAGCCAACAGGAGCTGGATGTTCTGCATGATGGCCTGGTGGCAAGGAAAAATGCCATCAAGGTAGACGCCTTTGAACAATTACAAACAGCAATACAACAACAAAACTGGAGTAAGGCGCAGTGAATGGACGAACCGTTTATGTAGTTGATGGCAGTCGCACCCCTTTTATAAAAGCGTTAGGCAAACCAGGAAATCTACGTGCTTCTGATCTGGCTGTTGCAGCCGGTAAGCAACTGCTCGCACGCCAGCCCTTCTCCCCTACTGATTTTGATGAAGTTATTCTTGGCTGTGTTATGCCTGGTCCGGATGAGGTCAATATCGCCCGTGTATGCGCACTGCGTCTGGGTTGTGGAGACAAGGTGCCGGCATGGACGGTACAACGTAATTGCGCATCAGGCATGCAGGCTCTGGACAGTGCCTATCATAATATTGCCTATGGCCAGTCAGAAATGGTGCTTGCCGGCGGTGTTGAAGCCATGAGTCATGCGCCAGTGTTATTTGGTAATGCCATGGTGGGATGGTTGTCTGAATGGATGAAAGCGAAATCAGCCGGCCAGAAACTGAAAGTAATTACGCAACTGCGACCCCAACATTTTGTGCCCATTATCGGTGTACTACGTGGCCTGACAGATCCTATTGTTGGATTATCCATGGGACAAACGGCCGAAATTCTTGCACATCGTTTTAATATTACCCGTGATCAGATGGATGAATTTGCAATGAACAGCCATCATCGACTCGCAGAAGCACAGGAAAAAGGTCATCTTGAAGAAATTGAAATCATTTATGATCAAAAAGGAAACTATTACGATCATGACAATGGGGTGCGTGCAGACAGTAATTTGGAGCAACTGGCCAAATTGAAACCGGTTTTTGATCGCAAATTCGGCAAAGTCACTGCTGGCAACAGCGCCCAGATCACTGATGGTGCAACCTGGTTGATTCTGGCCAGTGAAGAAGCGGTTAAAAAATACAATTTATCCACGATGGGTAAAATTACCGATACACAGTGGGCAGGACTCGATCCGGCACAAATGGGACTGGGTCCGGCGCACGCAATGGCACCCATTATGCAAAGAAACAATTTCGAAATCAGTGATATTGATTACTGGGAAATTAATGAAGCCTTTGCTGCACAGGTTCTGGCTGTTATAGAAGCATGGAAAGATAAAAACTATTGCACCAACGAATTGGGGCTCGATAAAGTAATCGGTGAAATCCCCTATGATCGGCTCAATGTGGATGGTGGTGGTATCAGCATCGGACATCCGGTCGGTTCCAGTGGTGCACGCATTGTGTTGCATCTTTTGCATGTGTTGAAGAGAAATAATGCAAAACGAGGTATCGCCAGTCTTTGTATTGGTGGTGGTCAGGGTGGCGCAATGTTGGTGGAAAGAACATGAAACACTGGCACTACGATACAGATGATAACAATATAGTCTGGCTTGGTATCGACAAGGCGGATGCCGGCGCCAATGTGCTTTCCGAAGAAGTCCTGAATGAGTTATCTGAATGTCTTGAACGCGTTACTAATGATAATCCAGATGGATTGATTATTTATTCGCGTAAATCATCCGGTTTCATCGCCGGGGCGGATATAAGCGAGTTTACCAAAGTAACAGATCGAGAATCTGCATTAACTGTTATCCAGCGCGGACAAGATGTTTTTAACCAGCTTGAAAAAGTGGGTTGCCCGACTGTTGCGATGATTAATGGGTTTTGTCTCGGTGGAGGCATGGAAATGGCCTTGGCATGCGATTACCGCATCGCAGATGAAGATAAGGCAAAACTTGGTTTGCCTGAGGTTCTTCTTGGAATTCATCCGGGATTCGGTGGTTCTGTCCGCCTGCCACCATTGGTGGGGGCACCGGCTGCAATGGATATGATGCTGTCTGGGCGCGCACTGAATGCGCGTCGTGCCGCAAAAATCGGGTTGGTTGATTATGCCGTACCATCACGACATCTGGAACATGCTGCCGTAACCATTATCAAGGAGCGTCCGTCCAAACGCAGGGCAAGCAAGCTGCTTTCACTGACCAATAATAAATTGATTCGCCCACTGCTGGCTTTGTATCTGGTAAAACAGGTTAAAAAACGCGCGAACCCGGGTCATTACCCTGCTCCGTTTGCATTAATCGATGTCTGGAAAGATTACATGGATAATCCGCATCGTATGATGGAAGAGGAAGCCTATTCTGTCGCACGACTGATTGTTGGTGACACTGCCCAGAATCTGGTACGCGTATTTTTCCTGCAGGAGCAACTCAAATCATTTGGAAAACCTGATAAAAACAATCATACAGAATTTAAACGTGTACACGTTATCGGTGGCGGCGTCATGGGTGGTGATATTGCTGCCTGGTGTGCGTTACGAGGTATGCAGGTTACTGTTCAGGATCGCAATCCGGAAGCGCTCGCACGAGTAACTAAACGTGCTTATGATTTATTTAAAAAACGCCTGAAACTACCACGCCTGATTCAGGATGCCATGGACAGACTAATGCCGGACATGAAAGGTAATGGGCTGTCACATGCTGATGTTGTCATTGAAGCTATTTTTGAAGATGTAACAGTCAAACAAAATCTGTTCAGGGAAATTGAGCCTAAAATGAAACCGGGAGCAATTTTGGCTACCAATACATCAAGTATTCCACTTGAGGAACTCAGCACAGTTCTTGAGAAGCCACAAAATCTGGTGGGGCTTCACTTTTTTAATCCTGTAGCCAAGATGCAATTGGTGGAGATTGTTAAGGGCGCACAAACAAGCAACGAAGTAGCGCAAAATGCTGCAGTCTTTACCCGTTTGATTGATCGACTTCCACTGCCGGTTAAAAGTGCACCCGGATTTCTGGTAAATCGTGTGCTTATGCCTTATTTGATTGAAGCTGTAATTCTGGCTGAACAAGGCATACCACTTGAGGCAATCGATAAGGCAGCACTGGATTTTGGCATGCCAATGGGGCCAATTCATCTGGCTGATACAGTTGGACTTGATATTTGTTTACATGTTGCTGAAATTTTATCGAAAGAACTGAATATTACAGTGCCTGAAAAGCTCAAGAATCTGGTAGAGAAAAAACATCTTGGTGTAAAAACGGGGCAAGGTTTTTATACATATAAAAATAAAAAACCGGTTCTTTCAAGAAACAGTAGCTATACCCCGCCAGAAGATCTGGCAGATCGCATGATATTCCGTATGTTAAATGAGGCTCAAGCCTGTTTGCGAGAACAGATAGTAGATGAAAAGGACATGCTTGATGGTGGTATTATATTTGGCACCGGATTTGCACCATTCCGTGGTGGCCCCATGCATTATGTTGAAAAACGCGGAAAGAGCGTTGTTATTGAACGGTTCAGTGAATTTGAAAAACGATATGGCCAGCGATTCAAAAAAGATGCGGGCTGGGATTAATTCAGACTAAATAATAAATGGATAGAATATGAGTCTTACCAACGACATGATTTCAATAAACACTATCAAGACACTGGATGGTGCATTCCTTGAGCGTGTTAGACGCACCCCCGATAGTATTGCCTATCGCCAGTTTGATGAAAAACGACAGGTTTGGGTCGATGCTACCTGGGCTGAAATGGCGGTTGAAGTTGGTCATTGGCAGGCTGCAATAGGTGCAGAAGGTGTAGTTGCCGGTGATCGTGTTGCAATCATGATCAGAAACTCACGTGAATGGGTTGTCTTTGAACAGGCGGCACTGGGGCTTGGACTGGTGATTGTTCCTCTTTATATCAATGATCGTGCCGGCAATATCTCATACATCATTAATGATGCAGACGTTAAATTGTTATTAATTGGCGGTTCTGAGCAATGGGAACAATTAAAATCAGTAAAAGATGATATAGCGCCATTAAAACGCATCATCTATGTTGGTGATCTGGATGACGTGCACTCAGAACCCAGAATGATAAAGGCCACTGAATGGCTCTTTGGTAAAGCAGGTGTGCTTAAAAAAAGGCATGGCGATCCGAATGCGCTTGCAAGCATCGTATACACTTCTGGTACAACCGGGCGTCCGAAAGGCGTAATGCTGTCTCATTATAATATTTTGTGGAATGCATGGGCAGGAACACAACATATTACAGTCTATGCAGAAGATTTATTTCTTTCCATTTTGCCTCTATCGCACATGTTGGAGCGCACTGCCGGATACTACATTCCGATGATGGCAGGTTCAACAGTGGCTTTTGCACGCTCTGTGGAAACATTAAGTGAAGACCTGCAAACAGTTGCGCCAACGATGTTTATTTCAGTACCTCGCATTTTTGAACGTGCGTTGAGCAAGATACAGGCAAAACTGGCAACTGAATCAGAAGTAAAACAAAAGCTGGTCAAAAAAACATCAGATATAGGCTGGCATTATTTCGAATACAAGCAAGGTCGCGCAAGCTGGTCACCTAAGCTGCTTCTCCGTCCGATACTGCAAAAAATTGTCGCCAGTAAAATAGCAGAACGTCTTGGTGGCAGGTTGCGCATTATTGTCTGCGGTGGTGCCCCTCTCCCTGAATATGTGTCCCATTTTTTTATTGGCATGGGGTTGGAACTACAACAGGGTTATGGGTTGACTGAAACCAGTCCGGTAATAAGTGTAAATCCGGTTGAAGATAACGATCCGGAAAGTGTCGGAACACCATTGACTGATGTTGAAATCAAAAAGAACATGAATGGTGAATTAATGACTAAATCACCTGGCGTGATGATGGGTTACTGGAACAATGAATCGGCAACACAAGCCATGATCGATCCGGACGGCTGGCTACATACCGGTGATATTGTACGCATTGAAAATAATCACATCTATATTACCGGACGGCTGAAAGAAATTATTGTAATGTCTAATGGTGAAAAAGTACCACCAGCTGATATGGAAAGCGCTATTTTATGCGATCCATTATTTGAGCAGGTTATTGTGTTTGGTGAAGGCATGTCTCGTCTAGGTGCAATTATTGTCCTTAACAAGGAGCATTTAAACGTGATTAATAGTCACTCCTCTGAATATAATGACTCAATGTCCAGAGATATAGTGAATGATGTTATATTGAAATCCATCAATAATCAGCTTTCAGCATTCCCGGGTTATGCACGAGTTGAGCATGTGATTGTAGAGGAAACACCCTGGACAATTGAAGATGGCTATATGACGCCAACATTAAAGCTAAAGCGCAATGAAATAATGAAAAAGCATGAAGCCGAGATAAGTCATTTCAAAAAATAAGGAATCATGCGATTTCACAGATAATTATTTATTTGTGTATAGCTCAGCTCGGTAATAAATCGATATCCAGATCATCTTCTGATTCTATGTATTTATACTTGCAACGATTCCGACCACTGCTTTTTGCAGAATAAAGCATCATTTCCGCATTTTTTATACACGAATCCAGATCAAAATTGATTTTTTTTATGTCGGCGATAAAAATCGCTCCGATTGATACAGTGACAATTCCATAGGGCTGGTTTGTTTTGTGTGCCAAACCAAGATCCATTATGCTTTTGCGTATTTTTTCTATTGTATCCACGGCTTTATTTGATGACTCAATGTTTATAAAAAAACAAAACTCTTCCCCACCATATCTGAAACAATAATCAGAGTCACCTTGTAATAAAGCGCTCAGGGTGCGCCCTGTTTTTCTTAAAACATCATCGCCTCGGCGATAACCATATGTGTCATTATATTTCTTGAAATTATCAATATCAATAATGCCAAAGATAAATCCTTTGGAAGCCAATTTCTCATTATTTACCTCTTTGTTAAATAGAGGTTCAAGCAATTGGCGGCTTGGCATATTGGTTAATTCGTCGGTAACTGAAACATGTTCAAGCTCACTGTAAACCCTGGTTTGCTTTTTGTAATGAAGTACGGAAAGGAGCGATATGAAAAACACACATATGACTGTCAAACATATTGTAAATACTATTTGACCCATGTATGAAGAAGCTCTGTTCTCAAGCTTGCTCTCGAGCCGATTTGTTGTCGCAATAAATATTATGCCTAATTTGTCAATTATTTGTGTTGCATTTTCAAAAAACAGCTTTGCATTATCTTCTGAATAAATTGCACATGGATAGTCATCACATTTATTGATTATTTCTCTTATTTTTTTGTTAAACGCATCAATTTCAGATGAGATTGCAGATCGAATATCAGAAAACACACTGCTTGAATAGGTATTAAAAAGATTGAATTTTGATAAATTATAATCGGCGATAGCAATCAGGCCAATTATGGCATCCCCCTCACGCCTGTTTATTATTTCCTTTGAGATGTAGCTGGCACCTAATCCACGTATTTTTGCGATCGACTCGATTGACTCAGGGATTTTGTGAACAACAATATCCATAAGATAATATGTTTCAAGGTTGTCATCGAGAATAAGGTCTGATCTTTCTGAAACCTTGAGAATAAGGAGGTACAAATCATCAATAATAGATGTGTAGGTATTAAATAGTTCAACTTCGTCGGTTACTGTGGTTTTGCTGTATAAAGTCTCTACCCTTTCCAGTATGTTATCTATATCGTTATTTATTTTAAAATAAGATGCCAGATTTCTGTTTTGGGTATTTGATAAACTATAACTAACACGATTTATGCCATATGCGATCTGATTTCCAATCTCTTCAGAATGTGTGTTTACCTGGATTTGTGCAAGTCCTCGCATCCTCTCCAGATTTACCATTGCGTTAAATATTTTTTGAATTGCATGCAGGCCATCTATTTCATTTTTCATGGTACTGTATTGTTTGTATGTATTAGTAATGCCAAAAGATACTGATAAGCACAGGAGAATTGTTGGCACAAATATGGCGATAAAAAGACTGGCTAGAAGTGGTTTCTTATTATTCATTTTCTTTACCGCTCGTTAAGTATTCATCATCCATTATCAATAACTTATCCAGGGTACTTTATTTGAGGCAAATCACTTCTAAATATCAATACTATATTTAGTCCAATTGAGAATAATATAGTATTTTCAGCACACAAGAATACGCATTAATAGTAAGGGATAATTACACGTATGCATAGAATAAAGCGCATTACATCATTATGCGGAGGATTATAAAATCAGGGTGGGAATCAATTAACCGAACAACTGATGATAATTTCGCGTTGTAACTTCTGCCATTCTTTCGATCGTTGTTCCGCGCAAGTTTGCAATATGTTCGGCAACATATCTGACATATGATGGATAGTTGGTTTTGCCGCGAAATGGGACTGGAGCCAGATATGGCGAATCAGTTTCTATCAAAATACGATCTTCAGGAACCTGTTTGGCCACTTCCATCAGTTGCTCTGCGCTCTTGAATGTAACAATCCCTGAAAAAGAGATATAAAAATTCATATCAAGCGCCTGCTTTGCCATGTCCCAGTCTTCAGTAAAGCAATGCATTACACCCCCAATATCAGCAGCATTTTCTTCCTTCATGACCTTCAGCGTATCATCACGTGCCTCACGGGTATGAATAATGAGCGGCTTTTTACTCCCCTTCCCGGCTGCTATGTGCTGGCGAAAACGTTCTCGTTGCCATTCCAGATCACCTTTGCTTCTGAAATAATCCAGCCCCGTTTCACCGATCGCAACCACATCTGGATCACTGGCCAGCTTAATCAATTCATCTGCATCGGGCTCATGTTCAACCTCGTCATTGGGATGGATGCCAACAGAGGCTGAAATATCATCGTTGGCCTTTGCAATTGAAAGTACATCCTTGAAGTTATCCAGATCAATGCATACACAAAGCATATGCCCGACTCCATTGGCACGCGCATCATCCAGCGCAGCATCGAGACTGCCATCGAACGCCTTGAGATCGAGTCTATCCAGATGACAATGTGAGTCAACAAGGTAGGGTTTATTTGTCATAGCGTATTTTTAACCACAATCACAACTTGGTTATGGATCATAAACGACCAGCCCAAAATTAAAAAGGCTGACATTTATGTCAGCCTTGTGAAATTATCAGTATTCACACTGAATAATGAATTCTTGTCCTACATTGTATGCGTCGGGCGATCAGATTTAAGTGCGCCGGCAAGATAAGTTTCGATCTTGTTGCGCGCAGCCCCATTGTCCTGATCGCTAAATTGGACACCTATACCGGCCGGCCGATTATTTTGTGCGCCTTTGGGTGTAATCCAGACAACCTTGCCTGCAACAGGCAGCTTCTCGGTTTCTTCCATTAAGGTAAGCAACATGAAAACTTCATCACCGATTTTGTAGCTTTTATTTGTAGGAATAAAAAGACCGCCGTTTTTCACAAATGGCATATAGGCAGAATAGAGCGCGCCCTTGTCTTTAATAGTAAGGGATAAAATCCCTTGTCGCATTGGTGGTGGTTTATTTTCAGCCATCTTCTAGTTCTTTTGTAATCGCTTCCATTCTATCAGGAGACCTTCAAGCAGCATTTGCGCATTACATTGTGTGTCCGCCAGCTTCAAGGTATCGGTTATTTTTTCCTGGAACGCATATAACCCTGTTAAGTTTAATCCCTCAGCAAAATGCTGCAAATTTGTTCTTAGATCCGGGTTGTTCAACTGAGGTGGGTTCTGCACCACTTTTAGCCGAATAATGTCCATAATCCAGGTACTTAACCAGTATAGCGGCTGTTTAATACCATTTTTTAGCCAATCTGATGCTAATTTTGCCGGCTCGTGAATTCCGTCTGCAATTTCACGAAATCCGGTGAAATGACTGTCTCTGATAGACAAAACATCGTTTTCAGCCAGTTTGAGGGCTTCCAGAGGGCCTCCACTTGCCAATGCCAGCAGGGTTTCCGCCTGCGCTATGCTTTCAGGCTGGTTTTTAAGCCAGGATAAAGCCTCACTATGTATAGGGGCATGAAATGCAAGCTGGTGACAACGGCTTCGTATGGTTGCCGGCAAGTGAGATGGCCTGTCTGTGACAAGCACAATCAGGGACTGCCCAGGAGGCTCTTCCAGTGTCTTGAGTAGACTGTTGGCGGCATTACGGTTCAGGGTATCGGCCGGATAAATAATGACAACCTTATAACCACCATATTGGCTAGTAAGAGTCATGGTATCGATAAAATCACGAATCTGGTCAATTTTGATGACCTTACTGTCATCCTCAGGCATCAGTGTTACCAGATCAGGGTGACTGCCTGCTGCAACCAGAAGACAACTGCGGCATTGTCCACAGGCGCATCCATCTATCTGGCGATTGGTGCACAGTGTTGTCTCAGCAAAGGCTTTGGCAAAATGAAGTTTGCCTATACCTTTGATACCGGTAAGCATCAATGCGTGCGGTAATCTGTTTGCCTGTAACTGTTCAGACAATTGCTGCCATTGTGATGATTGCCAGGGAAGATAATGACTCATGGTGATAATCTACACTAATTCAGTATTTCTTGTAAGGCATTACTGATTTGTTGCTGTACATCATCAAGCGGTTTGGATGCATCAATTACACGGAAGCGTTGAGGATATTCGGCCGCCAGTTGTAAATAGCGATCACGCACACGTTGAAAAAATGCCATATCTTCCTTTTCAAAACGATCAGCGGCACTGCGCTTGCCAGCGCGTTCAAGCCCAACCTCAACAGGCAGATCAAGTAAAAATGTCATGTCTGGACGTGTACCTCCCTGAACCCACTGTTCCAGCTCCTGAATTCGACGTGTTGGTATTCCACGACCACCTCCCTGATAGGCATAGGTTGCATCAGTAAACCGATCACATAAAACAACTTTTCCGTCCATGACAGCTGGCATAATCACCTTCGACAAATGTTCTGCACGAGCGGCGAACATTAATAACAATTCAGTTTCTGATGACATGCCATCATGCTTGTGACCAAGTAACAGGTTTCGAACATCCTCGCCCAATGAGGTTCCCCCCGGTTCGCGCGTAAGAATAACATCCTTGCCCGCCGCAACCAGTTGTTTGTGCACGAAATCCATGTTTGTGGTCTTGCCGACACCCTCAATTCCTTCTAGAGTGATAAAAAAACCTTTTTCATTCATTATTGTTTTTTCTCATCTGGCATGGAAGAAAAGGCACGCTTTCGCCCATTTAATTGATATTGAATAACAGCCTGATTATGTTCATCCAGTGTGGATGAAAAATAATGACTACCATCACCCTTGGAAACAAAATAAAGCGCATCACCTGCTTCCGGATGCAGTGCAGCATTGATGGCCAGCAAACCGGGCATAGCAATCGGTGTCGGCGGTAATCCGTTAATTCGATATGTATTATATGGGCTCTCGGCAGTCAGATCACGACGGCGAATGTTTCCTTTATATTTCTCCCCCATGCCATAAATAACCGTAGGATCCGTTTGCAGACGCATGCCTTTCTGTAAACGTCTTACAAATACGCCGGCAATGGCCTTGCGCTCGCTTGATAACGCAGTCTCTTTTTCAATAATTGACGCCATAATCAATGCTTCGTAGGGACTTTTGTATGGCAAATCTTCAGCGCGATTCGCCCACTCCTTTTCCAGTGCCTGCGACATAAAATCATATGCACGCTTTAAAAAATCAACATCAGTCATATCCCGACTGAATTTGTACGTATCAGGATAAAAGCGGCCTTCCGGATGAATATCCTGCAAACCCAGTTTTCCCATTATTTTGTCATTAGGCAAGCCTTTCAAAGTATGAACAAGGTGTTCATCTGAATGTATTGCATCCATTACTTGATTGAAGTTCCATCCTTCAACCAGTGTCAGAGAATATTGAATCACTTTGCCGCTATTCAACATATCCAGGAAATCGGAAGGAAGCATGCCGGGCTTGATTTCATATTCGCCGGCCTTGATTGTATCAGCACCACCCCGCAAGCGTGCCAACCAGATCATGTAATGCGGGCTTTTCAGCATACCGCGTCGCCCCAAATCAACTGCAATTCGATTAAGGTACATCCCCTTTTCCACCATATAATAAACAGATTGTTGTGATAGGTTCAGTGGTGTATTTGAAAAGGCGCGTAGATCCATAATCAGCCATGCAATAGCAAAGCTGGAAATAATGACCATGATTCCTGCCAGTTTGAAAAGACGTTGTTTCATTAATTAATAGATTGTATCTGTTCTTGTAATTTTTTTGTCATAGTTCCAATAATGAATTTCTGTTCATTAATCTGCCTTACCGGGCATATTCCAATCAGGCTGTTTGTGAGAAAAATTTCGTCACTGGTCAATAGTTGAGGCATTGTTATATTGCCAATTTGGATTTCCATACTATTCATTTCTGCCAGCTTAAGAACAATATCTCTCATAATGCCTGCGACACCACAACATGATAAATCGGGTGTAAATAGTTTACCTGCTTTTATTGAAAAAAGGTTAGTCATTGTTCCCTCAATGACATGACCATCTGTATCGATCATAAGGCCCTCAAAACAGCCTGTTCCCTTTAGTTCATTTCTGCCCAGTATCTGCTCGAGTCGATTCAGGTGTTTTATTCCTGCCAGTGCCGGATTGATACCTAGCCTGTTATTGCACTGTATTACGTTGACACCATCCTGAGCGTAATCAGATGGGTAGTCAGGAAATGCACTGGTTTCAATTATGCGGGTCAGGTTCTGATGCTCAGGAATACTATAGCCTCTCTCAGAAGTGCCGCGCGTGATAGTGATCTTGAGCACATACCGGTCCTGTTTGTCACAGACTGATTCAATATCTTTTTTGATTGCACTGACATCAGGTTCAGGCATTAATAATGACTGACATCCCTTGAGCAAACGGTCTAAATGGCGATCAAAATACTGTGGGACGCCATTAATTACTGCAATGGTTTCAAATACACCATCACCATAGAGTAATCCTCTATCATGAACATTGATGGTGTCAGATTGTTTGCCATTGATCAGTATCATTTATTTTTCTATCCCTAATGCCATCAGCATACCTCTTGCCTTGGCACGAGTTTCTGCTAATTCTTTATCAGGTATGGAATCAGCTACTATCCCCGCGCCAGCCCGCAATGTAATTTTATTCTCTTCACACACAATTGTTCTAATCAAAATATTTAAATCCAGACTGCCATCACGATTTAAATAGCCCATAGAGCCGGTGTATGCTCCGCGTTCAACCTGTTCCAGTTCATTAATAATCTCCATGCAACGTACTTTTGGACAGCCAGTGATTGTCCCACCGGGGAAAACAGCGCGTATTACTTCTCCTGGCATTACATTATTTTTCAACAAGCCCTGAACATTGGATACAATATGATGAACATGAGCATAGCTTTCAAGAACCATCAATTCATTCACCTCAATACTACCTGTCTGGCACACACGCCCAAGATCATTCCTTTCAAGATCGATGAGCATAATATGTTCTGCCCTTTCTTTCGGATGCTGCATTAACTCATCGGATAACGCATTATCCATTTTTGAAGTATTACTGCGTGGTCGTGTGCCTGCAATCGGACGTGTCTGAACCTGATTATTTTTAACAGACACCAGACGCTCAGGTGATGAGCTGATTACCGAGGTATTGTTATAAGACATGATGCCGGAAAAAGGCGCCGGATTGTGTGTGCGCAGGTTTTTATACAATGCATCATGATTTTTCGAGCCTAGTGTTCCTTTCCAGACACGTGACAGATTGGCCTGAAAAATATCGCCATCGGTGATGTATTGTTTTGCCCTTTCAACTGCAGACAAATAACATTGCTCTTGTTCTTCTTCAATAGAAGCATTAATTGCCATGCTGTCCTGATCATCCGATGGAATATTCTGCACATCCTGTTGAAGAACATCCAGGTATGATTCATAGCCGCTCTCGGCAATAAGATAAATGCAATTTTCCTTATGTGAACGGATAATGGCTGCCGGTATCCTGATGGCCATAGCAACCGGCAGAGACTCATTGTTATATTTCAGGTTAAGTCTTGGTTCAACTTGTTGAGCCAGCTCATATCCCAAATACAGAAACCAGCCACCGGTAAATGGAAGTTCTGTATCAACCGTTGTCTGTTTGTTATCCAGCCACCATTTATCCAGATGAGAAAGGAAATCATGGTTGGCAATTTCGAGAGCATCACTCCAGAGTGTTTGCAGATTTCTCAACTCAAGCCGTTGCTGTGGATATGCAAACAAAATATCAAAACTTGCCTGCTGGGTGCCGTGGGCAACGCTTTCGAGAAGAAACGGATAACGTTCACGATTTTTGCTATGTAATGGAAACAGGTCGCGACAGGATTCGACACGTTTAATTGTGAAAGCCGAAGTTGTGATCTCAGCGGGAAGCAAGGTCTTGCGTCAGCTGATTTTTTTGAAAACTACCGTACCGTTTGTACCGCCGAAACCGAAAGAGTTTGAAAGCACAGTGTTTATTTTCATTTCTCTTGCAGTACCTGGTACAAAATCAAGATCACATTCAGGATCAGCTGTGAACTGATTTATTGTTGGTGGAGCAACCTGATCACGAATAGCGAGAATACTGAAAATGGCCTCAATACCGCCAGCGGCACCGAGCAAATGCCCTGTCATGGATTTGGTTGAACTCATTGCCAGTTTATAGGCGTGATCACCAAATGCGGTTTTAACGGCATTGCATTCTGCCTTGTCTCCCGCAGGTGTTGATGTGCCATGTGCATTGATATAGTCAACTTCATTCGGGTTAACACCGGAATTGCGCATTGCATTCTGCATACAGCGCATAGCACCTTCTCCACCTTCGGAAGGTGATGTCATATGATAGGCATCGCCACTCATACCTGAGCCAGCAAGCTCTGCATAAATCCGCGCACCGCGTTTCTTGGCGTGCTCATATTCTTCCAGAACAACAACACCGGCACCGTCACCAAGCACAAAGCCATCACGATCCTTGTCCCATGGCCGACTGGCTGTTGCAGGATCATCATTGCGTGTTGATAGTGCGCGTGCAGCACAAAACCCGCCTAATCCCAAAGGAGATGTACACATCTCAGCACCCCCGGCCACCATCACATCGGCATCGCCATATTCGATAGTACGTGCTGCTTCTCCGATATTATGTGTTCCGGTTGTGCATGCAGTGACAATGGCAAAGTTAGGACCCTTCAGTCCGGCCATAATGGAAAAGTCACCAGACACCATATTGATGATATTGCTGGGAACAAAAAAGGGAGAAATTTTACGAGGACCACCGGCAGCCAATGATTCATGGCCTTTTTCAATACCAGGCAATCCACCGATGCCGGAACCGATAGCAACACCAATACGGTGTGCGTTTTCTTCTGTTACTTCAAGGCCTGAGTCATTCATGGCCTGTGTGGCTGCCGCAATGCCAAAATGAATAAAGGTATCCATCTTGCGCGCTTCCTTGGCTGGCATGTATTCGGTTACATCAAAATTTTTTACAGATGCGGCGAATCGGGTTGAAAAACTATCAACATCGAATGATGTTATGATTTCAACACCGCCTTTACCTGCAAGAATATTTTCCCAGGAATCTTTTACGTTAAGTCCAACTGGACTAACCATTCCCAGTCCGGTAACGACAACACGTCTCTTTCCCATGTATGCTCCAGAATATCTGAAAGACCGTTTGCTATAACAATAAACAAAAGGCCGTGATCACACATGTGATCTCCGGCCCTGACTGTTCTTGTAAACGCTTAGTTAAGATGTGCGTTGATATAATCGACAGCTTGCTGAACAGTTGTAATCTTTTCTGCCTCTTCATCAGGAATCTCTGTTTCAAATTCCTCTTCAAGAGCCATAACCAGTTCAACAGTATCAAGTGAATCTGCACCAAGATCGTCCACAAATGAAGAGGTGCTGGATACTTCGTCTTCTTTAACTCCCAGCTGCTCAACAACAATCTTCTGGACGCGTTCTTCTATAGTACTCATGGTTTGTTTTTCCTCCCCGAATTAGCAGCTATAGCTGCGGTCGGTATTGTATGTAAAAGTGATGATAGATGCCACCTTAAGACACATTTTTGGATGGCGCCAAAAAAATCCAATTAACTCATATACATACCACCATTAACATGGATGGTTTCGCCTGTAATATAGTTGGCTCCTGCTGATGCAAGGAATAATACAGCCGCAGCAATATCTTCCGGCTTGCCCAAATTACCCAATGGAATCTGATCCATCAGTGCTTTCCGCTGCTCTTCAGGCAATGATCGGGTCATATCGGTATCGATAAATCCGGGGGCAACCGCATTTACGGTAATACCACGCGAACCCACTTCTCTTGCAAGAGATTTGGTAAAACCAATCAATCCAGCCTTGGCAGCAGAATAATTGCACTGACCCGCATTGCCAGATGCACCAACAACGGATGCAATACTGATGATACGACCCTTGCGCGCTTTCATCATGGTGCGCAGCACCGCTTTTGATAATCGGTATATCGAGCCAAGATTGGTGTTGATAACATCATTCCACTCTTCATCTTTCATGCGCATAAGCAGATTATCTTTGGTGATACCGGCGTTATTAACAAGAATGCCAGGGGCGCCAAAATCAGCAGTACAGGTCTTGATAGCATTATCAACTGAATCAGCATCAGCGACATTCAACACAATACCCTTGCCTTCAATGCCATTTTCTTTCATATAAGCAGTAATGGCGTCAGCCCCTTTTTCACTTGTCGCTGTTCCAATTACTGTCGCACCATCTTTTCCGAGTGCCAAAGCAATGGACTGCCCAATACCACGACTGGCTCCTGTCACCAATGCTATCTCACCTTTTAATGACATAGTTATCTCCTGCTTATTGTTCTTGTAGTGCTTTTTCGAGTGACTCCGGATCAAAAACCGGAACTGCTGTCATAGTCTTCGCAATGCGTTTATTTAATCCAACCAGCACTTTTCCTGGGCCACATTCTATCAAATTATCAACGCCATCGGCCTGCATTTTTTGAATTGTTTCAACCCAGCGTACCGGACTGAAAAGCTGTCTGGTCAATGCGTCACGAATACTGTCCGCATCAGTACTGACTGACACATCTACGTTATTAATAACGGGAACAGAAGGGACACTAATATTAATTGATTGCATCCTTTCTGCCAGTTGATCTGCTGCCGGCTTCATTAATGCGCAATGTGATGGAACACTGACAGGCAATAATAAAGCACGCTTGGCACCTTGTTCCTTTGCCAGCTCTGTTGCACGAGTAACTGCATCTTTTGAACCGGCAATAACCACCTGTCCTGGTGCGTTAAAATTAACTGCCGATACGACATCACCTTGTTGTGCATCCGTACAAACCTGCCTGACAACATCATCTTCCAGACCCAGGATCGCCGCCATTGCGCCCTGTCCCTCCGGCACAGCTTCCTGCATGAATCGTCCACGATCTGCAACCAGAGAAACGGCATCTTCAAATGCGATTGCACCTGAACAAACCAGAGCTGTATATTCACCCAGACTATGACCCGCCATACAAACTGGAGTGGTGCCGTTTTTCATTTGCCAGACACGATATGTCGCAACACCTGCCGCAAGCATGGCTGGTTGCGTTTTTGACGTTTGATTTAATTCTGTATCCGGTCCTTCCTTAACCAGCTTCCAGAGGTCATATCCCAGCACGTCTGATGCTGAAGAGAATGTATTATTAACTTCTGCATATTGCTCTGCCAATTCAGACAACATGCCAACTGATTGTGAACCCTGACCGGGAAATATAAATGCAACTGTCATTTTTTATTATTCCAGATTAAATCTTGTTAATACTTAACTAAAACAGAACCCCAGGTAAATCCGCCACCAAAGGCTTCCAGTAATATTGTTTGTCCTTCTTTTATCCTGCCATCTCTCACCGCCGTATCCAGTGCGAGCGGAATGGAAGCAGCCGAGGTGTTGCCATGTTTATCTACCGTTACCACAACATGATCCATGGACATTTTCAGTTTCTTTGCGGTTGCTAAAATGATTCTTATATTCGCCTGATGTGGTACCAGCCAGTCAATGTCGGATTTTTTTAAATTATTGGCAGACAGCGTTTCGTCAACAATTCTGCCAAGGGTGGTAACTGCCATTTTAAATACTTCATTTCCCTGCATCTTGATATGCCCGGTACCATTAGTGACATTATCAAAACCTTCAGAAATACCGCCATCAACAGTCAACAATTGCTCATAAGCACCATCAGCATGTATATGGGTTGAAAGTATTCCCTGTTTGTCGCTGGCAGATAGTACAACCGCGCCTGCGCCATCACCAAACAACACGCATGTAGAACGATCTTTCCAGTCAATAATGCGTGACAGTGTTTCCGCACCAACCACTAAAGCATGCTTTGCTTCACCTGCTTTGATAAATTTATCGGCAACAGAAAGCGCGTAAACAAAACCGGTGCAAACTGCCTGTACATCGAATGCAGGACACCCATGAATATCCAGACGCTTTTGTAACAAACAGGCTGTGCTTGGAAAAACACGATCAGGCGTGGTTGTGGCGACGATAATCAAATCAATATCAGATGCCTTGATGCCAGCTGCATCAATTGCATTACGAGCAGCCTTTTCTGCCAGATCACAGGTTGTTTCGCCGTCTGCAACGATACAGCGCTCTTTTATTCCTGTGCGATCCGTAATCCACTGATCAGTGGTATCAACAATCTTTTCAAGATCATTGTTGGTCAACACTTTTTCTGGCAAATAACTGCCCGTGCCTGTTATTTTCGAAAAAATCATGCTGTTTCTTCTCTGCTATTCAGCAAATCATCCAGTTGATGAATAATCAAATCAGGAACATTCTTTTTGACTTCCAGCACAGCTTCCTTGATTGCCGTTGTATAGGCATGCACATCTGCGCCGCCATGACTCTTGATGACAATACCCTGTAATCCAACCAGGCTGGCACCATTATAGTTACGCGGATCAACTCGACTCTTGAATGCCTTGAGTGCCGGCATCGCTATTAGTCCCATTAACTTTGTGAATATATTGCGACTGAATTCCTGTTTCATGTAGTGAGTGATCATCTTGGCCACGCCCTCACTGCTTTTAAGTGCAACATTACCTATAAAGCCGTCGCAAACAACCACATCAACATCACCCTTGAAAATGGCATCACCTTCTACAAACCCGACATAATTCAGGGAACTGCCGGATAGCATGCGCGCCGCTTCCTTAATGCGTTCATTGCCCTTGATCTCTTCTTCACCAATATTGAGCAAGCCAATACTTGGAGAAGCGATATTATCTACTGCGCTTGTAAGTACAGATCCCATCACAGCAAATTCAAAAAGGTTGTCTGCACTTGAATCTACGTTTGCACCCAGATCGAGCA
>JAOUJV010000117.1 GCA_029882995.1 Gammaproteobacteria bacterium
AGACATCAACTGCACGCGTTTTCCTGAAACCAGGTAGCGGTAACATCACCGTCAATAATCGTTCACTCGAAAAATATTTTGGTCGTGAAACAGCACGTATGGTTGTACGCCAGCCGCTGGAAAAAGTTGATATGCTGGATAAATTTGATATCAAGGTAACCGTTAAAGGTGGCGGTGGTACTGGTCAAGCAGGTGCAATTCGTCATGGTATCACACGCGCACTGATGGAATTTGATGGTTCCCTGAGACCTGTATTACGTCATGCTGGTTTCGTAACACGAGATGCGCGTCAGGTTGAACGCAAGAAAGTGGGACTGCATAAGGCACGTAAGCGTCCACAGTACAGCAAGCGTTAAAAACAAGTTTTACATGCAATGCAAAAAGGCCCTTTCAAAGGGCCTTTTTACTTTATCTTTTTGTATTATTCTTTTATCGTTCGTTTTTCAATATTGGCGGATCGTCTAACGGCAGGACAGAGGACTCTGACTCCTCTAATCTAGGTTCGAATCCTAGTCCGCCAGCCATACCTAAAACAGAAAAGACCCCTTGTGGGTCTTTTCTGTTTTAGGTTATTTGTTATTGGTGGAGAAGGGTGAGAACCTCAGGTTCGACAAATTTGTCGGGAACAAATTTGAACATCACACAGTGATGGCCCGCAGGGCGGAGGGCAGGAAGCCCGGAGTCATCCTAGTCCGCCAGCCATCTTCAAAAATAATCTGACTCAGAGAGTCTTACCATTACCCTTATATATATGAAATCTGGTTTGCCACCTCACAGTTGTTTCCAAACCACAGGCTGAGTCATATAAAAATATATAACTTATTGATATGTATGATAATAATCATTATCAAGTTTCTGTTTTTCCTTGATTTGAGCCCCAAATCAGGCAAGTGAGTGAGTATTTACATCCGATAGTTAGAGTATCGGTGCAGGGATATTGGCTAATTATATGAATTAAAGAACTTTACACTTTTGCCGAAAAAGAGGCAGAGGTAGAAAAGGGATAGCAACAATTGGGCTTGTTGTCTGAATGTTGCAAAAATACAACAGAAAATTTAACTGTTGTATTTTTGTAAATAAATTGTTGCTTGTCCGTAAAAACCTGCCTATTATTGTACCGTCAATTGACTTTAATTAATAAATAACAAGGAGATGACCTGTTATGAATAAGAAACTGTTAACAGTTGCAGTAACTGCCGGTTTAGCGGCAACTTCGATGTCAGCAATCGCTGCTGACGCAACAATCTATGGACGTATCACAGCAGAATGGGTGAGTGTTGAAAACTCTGCCAGCGTTGATGACACTGAAGTCAACGAACCAGGTAACAGCTACTGGGGTATCAGTGTTAAAGAAAAACTGAGTGGTGGTTTAACTGCGCTTGCCAAGATTGAATACAGCGTAGGTGCTGCAGATGCCAGCAATGCTCATGGTGATCGTCAACAATGGGTTGGTATGTCTGGTAACTTCGGTACTATTGCTCTGGGCCAATTCAATGGTGTTTACAAATCAACAAACCCTGATCCACTGAATGCGTCTTTCCTGGAAGCACGTGGTAACGGTGGTGTATCTGGTGGTGCTCTTGGTCACCAAAGCTATATTGGTGACGCGGTTATGTGGACTTCACCGACTGTAAGCGGTATTACAGCAAGCGTTCTGGTTGCTGACGAACAGTCTTCTGGTAAAGGTAACGACTGGCAGGCAAGCGTTAAATATGAAAATGGTCCAATGCAGTTCTGGTTAGCACACAGTGAAGACATCCAAGGTGGAGCAGGTACTGCTGATGCTTCATTGACCAAGATTGGTGGTAGCATGAGCATGGCTGGTTTCAAGTTCTATCTGCAATACGAAGATGATGATGGCGGCCTGAATGCTCCAGGTGCTACTGGTAGTGTTCAAACAGGAAGTACAATTGCAACTAATCCAGGTACTAATGATGGAGACGTTCTGTTTGTCGGTGCTACATACAAGATGGGTAATACCACACTTGTAGGTCAGTATGGTAACAGCGATTATGACGGAGCAAATAACGAGACTGATTATTTCGCGTTAGCTGCGATTCATAATTTCTCCAAGACTACCAAGATCTATGGTGGTTGGCGCCAGACTGAAAATGAAGGTGCAGGCGTAGGTGAAGCTGACCTGTTTGGTGCAGGTATCCAAGTCAACTTCTAAGACTTATCAGTATCCAATAATAATAAACTAAATGATGTAGTTTGAACGGGACCCTAGGGTCCCGTTTTTTATTGAGGGTAGTTTTTATAAATTGGGTAAGCAAGTTGGACTGAACAACATGAAGTCCAACAAAAATAAAATTTATCAGAAATTTTTTAGAGAATGTTGGACTTTATGTTGCTTGGCCCAATCTACAGATTATTTACCTAATCATGTAACTGTTTGGTAAGCCCTGTACGCCGTCTTTGAGCACACTGGCGTGGAGTCCATATTGTGCAAGAAGAAACGCTGCAGCGGAACTGCGGCGGCCTGTGTTGCAGTAGCAGATGTAATTGAGGTTCTTGTCCAGTTCGGCCGCGCGTTGACGCAATTCATTCAGCGGCATGCTAATGGAGCCTGGCAGGTGTCCCTGTTCATATTCGGAAGGAACACGCACATCGATACATTGTCCGTTGTCCTGAATGCTCTCCAGCGTTTGGTCGAGTGTGATTTTTTCAATCATGGGTTCCTGCAGAAGCTCAACAAAATCATTTTTTGCCAGCCGCATTAACACACCATCCGTAATCATGATGACATTGGCATTACGTGGTTTGTTGGAGATCAATGCCTCTTCACCAAAATTATTGCCTTCACCAAGTATCGCCAGTTCAACCGGTTCACTGTCCGGTGTTTGCTGACGCGTGACCTTGGCCTGCCCCTGTTTGATGAGGTAGTAGTAATCACCCGGATCACCTTGTTTGATAATGACATCACCGTTTTTCACATTGATGCTTTCCATGCGTGCGAAAAGCTCCTTGATGTTTGCCGGTGGTAACGAACTGAAAGTGGCTGACGGGGTGACATTACTGGTCCAGTTTTTTGTCGTGCCATCGGGATGATCTTCATCATGCGCATCATCGCCCGTGGCGACCTGATCCCAGGTAAGATAGGTGTCGAGCTTGTCCTGATCAATACGAATAATTTCAACCGGACTCAGGGTCATGGCCGTTGTCTGGCGTGGTTGCTTGGGATCAAGCGGATGCCAGGAATCTTCGGTGCCGGCCGAAATCAGTTTGCATGTGCCCATGCCGGTACGCAGTTCCAGTTCACCACTGATTAGATAAATGACCTGATTGTCGATATCACCCTCGCTGAAGAGCGTGATGTCAGCATCCACGTATTCAATCAGAATTTCATCGGCGAGTTCACGTATCCGTTCTTCGGACAAGGCCGAGAGCGGTTCGAGTGAGCTCAATGTATCTACATCGACGTGGTTTTGTTGTTCTATGTCTTCCATTAGGTTAATTATCGTCAGCTCACTGAAAAATCTGAACTTTTTCCAATTTTTTTATGGTAATAGATTGTCTATTTTGTGGTCGGACTGCTTGTTTAAGTGATTATAGTACGAAACACCGGAACAGCCAGAAAAAACCTGTATTAACAAATAGTTATGAGCTTTATTTTTTGAACAGCCAAAACAGCAGGGTCAGTACCAGACTGATAATGATAGAAGTCATCAGTGGAAAATAGAATTTTAAATTGCCGCGTTCAAAAATAATGTCACCCGGCAAACGGCCAAGCCCTGATTTTTGCAGCCATGGCCAGAGTAGCCCCAGAATGACCAGAACTATGCCGAGGGTAATAAACAGGCGTGACATTTTCCGGAACTGGGTTTTACTCGAGTTTATCTACGCCAGCAGGAGTACCCAGTAGCAATACATCAGCCGGGCGTATTGCAAATAACCCGTTAGTCACAACACCAACGATACCGTTAAGCGTGGTCTCCAGCTTGACCGGCTCCATGATTTCCATATTGTGGATATCGAGAATGACATTGCCATTGTCGGTCGTAAAACCCTCACGTAGCACGGGCTCACCACCAAGTTTGACAATTTCTCGCGCGACATAACTGCGAGCCATCGGGATCACTTCGACCGGTAACGGGAATTTACCCATCACATCAACCAGCTTGCTTTCATCAGCAATACAGACGAATTTGTCACTGGCCGCGGCCACAATCTTTTCACGTGTCAGGGCACCGCCGCCGCCCTTGATAAGATGCAAATAACGATTGGATTCATCGGCACCATCGACATAAAGGGGCAACTGGCCGGCATCGTTTGAATCAAGCACCTGAATGCCATGTCCCTTCAGGCGGTCAGCAGAGGCGACAGAGCTGGCAACCGTGCCATCAATCTTGCCCTTGAGTTTCGCCAGACCATCGATGAAGAAATTGGCTGTCGAGCCGGTGCCGACACCCACAATCATGCCACTTTCTACGTATTCCAGAGCCGCTTCGGCAACGGCCTTTTTCATCTCATCCTGTGTCATCCTATTCTCCACCATGATTACTGACGAGCATTATATGCCTGATGGATGCCCGCTATCCAGTTTCAGGACTGTTTTTTCAAGTGCTTGTAGCTGACACATCGCTGGACACCTGCTAAGTTATGCCCCCATGAAAGATTATTACGAAAAAATACAAAACGCCCACGTATACGAGGTGGCACGTGAGACACCGCTGGAGTTTGCACCGGGGTTATCACGCCGGGTGAAGAACCGTGTGTTACTCAAGCGTGAGGATTTGCAGCCGGTATTTTCATTCAAACTGCGTGGCGCCTATAACAAGATGTCAACCTTGCCAGATGATGCCAGACGCAAGGGTGTGATTGCGGCTTCGGCTGGCAATCATGCGCAAGGTGTTGCCTTGTCGGCATTGCAGTTGGGTATCAAGTCACTGATCATCATGCCTCAGACTACACCACGCATTAAAGTTGATGCAGTGCGGTCATTAGGTGCAGAGACCGAGTTATGTGGTAACACGTACGATGCGGCGTATGAGTATGCGTGCAAGCGTGCTGAAGAACTCGATATGACCTTTGTGCATCCATACGACGATCCGGATGTGATTGCCGGGCAGGGCACGGTAGCAATGGAAGTACTGCAGCAGTGCAAGGATTCACTCGATGCCATCTTTGTACCTGTGGGTGGCGGGGGATTAATTGCCGGGATTGCAGCGTATGTAAAACATGAAAATCCGGATATCAAAATCATCGGTGTGGAACCTGATGATGCAGCTTGTATGTATGAAGCATTGAAGGCGGGCAAGCGGGTAGTACTGGAGCAGGTCGGTATTTTTGCTGATGGTGTTGCTGTACGTCAGGTCGGTGAGGAACCGTTTCGCATTGCACAACAATGTGTGGATGAAGTTATCACAGTGAGCGTAGACGAGATATGCGCTGCGATAATGGATATCTATGATGATATGCGCTCTATTTCAGAACCTGCCGGGGCACTGGCTGTTGCCGGCCTGAAGAAATATGTCGAGCGGGAGCAGATATCGGACAAGACACTCGTTGCCATTAACAGTGGTGCCAATATCAACTTTGATCGACTGCGCTATGTGGCAGAACGTGCCGAGCTGGGTGAACAGCGCGAGGCACTGTTTGCCGTGACGATTCCCGAACGTCCGGGTAGCTTCAAGGAATTTTGCGAGACTATTGGCAAACGTGGCATCACCGAATTCAATTATCGCTATTCCGATAATGAGCAGGCACATGTCTTCGCGGGCATTGAATTGCAGGGAGGTATGAGCGAGCGGGATGAGATACGCGGCCAACTGGAAGCAAAGGGATATCCGGTTGAGGACATGACCGACAATGATATGGCCAAGACCCATGTCCGATTCATGGTCGGTGGTCATGCTGCCGGTGTTGATAATGAGGTGTT
>JAOUJV010000033.1 GCA_029882995.1 Gammaproteobacteria bacterium
CCTTTTACACTGTTGTCAGAGGTTTCGATAGTTGCCTTGTCATCAATTTTTATCTGACCTGATATCTCGGCATTTAATTCTTCAAGATCCAAATCGTTGCCATGTTTAACAGAAATAAGGAGTGATTTAGGTGTTTTATCCAGCTGATCGATTATTTGTCTGATTTCTGCGAGTTTTGATGGAGTAGCACGAATGATGATTTGATAGCCGGTACCGGTAATAGCAGTGTTGTTATCTAAAAGTGGTTTGAGAACCGGAATAATTTCCTCCGTCGTACGACTGTGAAGCTCAATAATATTAATGCTTGTTTCCTCCGCAAGAACACATTGGCCCAGAATGAGCATTATCAGGAATACCGGGAAACAGAGTTGTTTTTTCATCATCATTTAAAGATAGAGTCTTCTCAGGTTAGGGTCAATTTCAGCCATTTCCCAGACTTCATTAAATAATCGGGTCTTTTCATCTGATGTAGATGGATTATTGAAATTAGTTGTCCCTTCAAAACGATCAGCATATTGTTTATGTACATAACCGGTATTATCTGCAACCAGAAAGGCTTCATTAATTTGACTGTGCTCATAGCCTGGTTTCCGTATCTCAATGTAGCTGGTGAGTTTCTGAGCCAGATTCAGGACTTGATGGCCTTCTCGAATGCATCTGGAAGGTTCCTGTATCAGAATTCTGATTTTTGATCGCTTGTTATTTAGAGATAATGTTTTTAAACAGGCAGTAAATTCTGTTGAATCATAAACCCCTGGTTCAAAATCTCTGGTAAAGATATCAATAGTGGTGCGCGCCTGCGAGATGAGCAAATGCACAATACGGCGGTTATCGTCCAGTGTATCAAAGCGTATTTCAGACTTCGATTTACCTAGCTGTAGGTGAGAAATATCTTCCATGTGGCAGATTCCATTTCAGTCATGACTTTTCAATATAGTTACTATATCGGAACAAAGTCGTAAAAAACGACATTCTCAGCAGGATTCTGGTGGGACATACAGTCATGCACGCCGGAAGTATAGTGAAAATACAGTAATTACAGATAGTTACGTTATGAAATGAAGGTAAAATAATTGCCGTATCATATAAAGTATATTGCTCGATAGTCGATATATATGTGACAGGTTGATATGAAAATGCAGACTTATATAACCTGTTGTAAAAATAGAATTATGTTTCTCTCTGGCACAGTTTTGAACATGTGGTAGTGGGGATATTTCTGCGTCAGGATGTATATCGAATGCCTATAACAAGAATATCCGGATTCGTTTTGGCGAGACTGACGTACTTTTGCGTGCTGATATTTCTTTTGACAGGACTGATGAATAGCTTGGTATCAGCTCATGATTTGTCGGTGAAATTCAGTAATCCGGATGAAACCAGCAAAATGTCAAAAGCCTGGATTGAGAGGTCTGTTTCATATGACGCGAAGTTATCAGCCAGAGATATAGATATTGTAATGGTGCTAGATCAACAAACTTATCCAGCTTTTTCTAAAGAGATAAAAGAATTCGCAAAAAATAATAATATCAAAATTGAACTGACAGAAGGCAGTTGTGGTGTATCGGCTGGTGGTATGGCAGATAAAAGGATCGATATTGGCGGATATTGCTGTCCACCAGGACAAGATGACAGATTACCCGGCATTGAATTTCATACAATCGGGATTGCACCAATCGCCTTGTTTGTTAACAAGGATAACCCGATAAACAATGTCACCCATGATGAAGTTAAAAAAATCTTTTCCGGTGAGATATTCAGATGGAGTGGGCTTAAATCATCAGTTGAAAATAATGTAACAGATGCACCTATACAAGTTGTGGGTCGACTGCATTGCAGGCATAGACCTGGCGCATGGAGGCTTATTCTGGATAATGAGGAGCATTTTAGTGCTGGTCTCATGGAAGTGGGGACTATAAAGGATATGTTATTGCAGATAGGGAACAATAAACGTGCGATCGGTTATGAAATGAGGTGGATGTCAAAATATCATGACAAGGAAGACTTTATAAAACCGCTGAAAATAAATTCAGTTTCACCTGATGATAGCAATGCTTTACTTTCGAATAAATACCCTTTTTACAGAACATACAGTCTCGCATACTGGAAAAAGAATAAAAACAAGAATGCCAATATGAATAAGTTGATTTCATATATAAATAAATTGACTGAAGAAAAAACCAATGAGTTCGGGATTATTCCTTCATCAAGCCTGAAAAAATCAGGCTGGATTTTTAGAAATAATGAGTTGATTGGGGAGCCGGGATAAAATTATGAGCAATTTTCTCCTGAAACTATCATTGATGCAGAAGGTGATGATCCTGACGATTATTGCCGGCCTTGTTGG
Organism: Gammaproteobacteria bacterium; assembly: GCA_029882995.1. GTDB lineage: Bacteria > Pseudomonadota > Gammaproteobacteria > DAOVJZ01 > DAOVJZ01 > DAOVJZ01. The sequence goes on from JAOUJV010000033.1 coordinate 2,348, forward strand.
TTGGACGGTACTTGATCAGGTGCAAACAAGTCGTGTTAATAAAATACTGGATGAGGAAGTATCAAAAAAACTAAATAAGCAATCCGCATTGGAGAGACTTCGTTTTGATAAATATATTAAGGACTTTAGTCGAGGGCTGAAAATAATAGCTTCGCATAAAAATTTTTATCGTTATATCAATAGCAATGAAGCACTGCGTAATAAAGAAGTGATAACACATAAGTCACCTCCCGAATGGCTTCCTCGATTATCTGTTTTACGTTCTCTGGTTCAGCCAAGAACAATACTCATGTACGACAGTAAGGGAGGATTAAAGGAGATACTCCAGTTAAGGGATGAATATATTCCTGATACGCTATTTAATAACCCCGATCGCTTTCTCAGCCTGGGAAATGATCAGAGTTATATCACAATGATTGAAGGGAGTCCGTATATCATAACTGCCGAGAAAATACATAAGAACATCAATAATCATGTGGCAACACTTATGCTGATTTCTCCTGTTGATGATGAGTTTATGATTGCGTCGCAAGGGATATCAGGAAGTAGTATTGTTGCATTATTAAGTGATAACAACAGTACAATATTGACCAGCAATAACTACAGTGAATTACCACCAGGAACAGCGCTGAATAAAGTAAAAGATACATTTGTTTCTGCCGGGGAATCATTTTTTGATTATGGCGCCTCATCGTTCCCAATCAGATTTATCTCGTTCAGATCAAGCAAGGAAGTCGATGAATTAACTAAATCCGTAATGGTTTCTGTAAGAAGGGAAGGTGTAATCGTTGCTCTCACATTTATAGCTTGCTTCATGATAGTGATGGTGATGTTTACACGTCGCGTTGAAGGGCTCGGGGAAAAAATAGCCAGATTTAGTCGGGACACACTCAATGTAAAGGATATTAAATCATATAAAGGTGATCAATTATTTGTTCTTGAAAAGAGATTTGGTGATCTGATCGATGAAGTCATTGAATCAAGAAACAAGACCAGAAATGATGCGGCAGAAAAAATACTTCTGGTAAGAAAAAATATAGAGGAAAAAGAAAAGCAGCTTGATATGCTGCAGATTGCCACTGAAAAATTCGGGGTTGGCATTATTTTGAAAACAAATAATGAATATACACCAGCCAATGAGCAAATGAAGAAAATTGTATTTGAGTGTGGTGATGTTAAGCAATTTATCCCGACAGCGGGTGTAAGTAGTGAGGAAATATATTTTTGTAATGATGATGACGGCAATGAACGAGTATTTGACACAAGGATGCTTGAACACACCAATGGAGAATCAGAAATATATCTGGTACAGGAAATCACTGAAATCAAGAATAAGACAAAAGAGCTAGAACATCTGGCGCTGCATGATAGCCTCACAGCTTTGCCAAATCGAACACTATTACAGGAACGTCTGATTCAGGCACTTAGCGTTGCACAACGTGAATACAAAATGGTTGCTTTATTCATGATGGATCTTGATAGATTTAAGGAAGTGAATGATACCTTAGGGCATCATTATGGTGATTTGTTACTGAAGGAAGTGGCAAAACGACTCAGATATACATTGCGTGATTCAGATACCGTAGCGCGATTTGGTGGCGATGAGTTTTCTGTCTTATTGACTGTACACAACGAAGAAGTTGCCTTGAAGGTTGCAAAAAAAGTTATTACTGCAATTGACAGGGAATTTGTACTTGAAGGACATAGTATCAGTACAGAAATCAGTATTGGTATTGCCATGTTTCCTGAACATGGTGAAGACCCGAATATATTGTTAAAAAGGGCAGATGTGGCGATGTATGTTGCCAAGGCAACCCGAACCGGGTTTGCATTTTATGACCCACGACAGGATCCACATAGCCTTAATCGCCTGTCATTAATGGCAGATTTGAGACACGCGATAGAAAACGACGAACTTGTTGCTTACTATCAGCCCAAGATTGATATAAAAACCGGTAAGGTATCTTCTGCTGAGGCCTTGATTCGCTGGCACCATCCAGTAGAAGGAGCTGTGTCTCCTGATCTGTTTGTACCGATAGCAGAACAAACCGGTTTAATGAAACAGCTTACCTACTGGGTAGTTGACAAGGCGATACACCAATGTGCGCGTTGGCACAGAACCGGTTTGAATATTGATGTCTCGATAAACCTGTCTGCGCGTAATCTTCAGGATGATAATCTTGCAGACTATATAAGTAATCTGTTAAAGAATGCCTCTGTCAGACCTGAATGGATTATTTTTGAGATTACTGAAAGTACGATTATGGCAAGTCCGACGGATGCACGTAAAACATTACTCGAGCTTGATAAAATGGGTGTTGGTATCTCAATTGATGACTTTGGTACAGGGCACTCTTCTCTGGCATATATCAAGAAATTACCAGTGAGTGAAATCAAGATCGATAAATCGTTTGTCATTGATATGAATGAAAATGAAAACGATGCGGTGATTGTGAGGGCAACAATTGATCTTGCACATAATCTGGGACTTAAGGTCATCGCCGAAGGGGTTGAGACCAGAGAGGCCTATGATACGCTCGAAATACTGGGTTGTGATATGGCGCAGGGATACCTGTTCAGCCCAGCGATGCCGGAAGACAAGTTTATACACTGGTATAATACATCACCATGGGGTGGCAGTGATGGATTGATTGATACTTCCGGAAAAATACGAAGAATTAAATAAAAACTATATTTTCCTGGCCTGCGCCACTGCATTACCGATATAACTGGTCGGTGTCATTTCCAGTAAACGTTTTTTGGCATCATCCGGAATATCGAGACCCTTGATAAATTTGTGCAGTCCTTCTTGAGTGATCCCTTTTCCACGCGTCATCTCTTTCAGTTTTTCATACGGGTTTTCTATTCCATAACGGCGCATAACAGTTTGTACCGGCTCGGCCAGTACTTCCCAGGTATTATCCAGATCGTTATTAATAGCTACCGGGTTAGCTTCCAGTTTGCTTATTCCTTTCAGGCTGGATTGGTAAGCAATAATCGAATGAGCGACACCGGTGCCAAGGTTGCGCAAAACAGTGGAGTCAGTCAAGTCACGTTGCCAGCGAGAAATTGGCAGCTTGTTGCTCAAATGGTTAAAAATAGCATTAGCTATACCCAGATTGCCTTCCGAGTTTTCAAAATCAATCGGGTTGACCTTGTGCGGCATGGTAGACGAACCAACTTCACCGGCAACGGTTTTTTGCTTGAAGTAACCCAGTGAAATATAACTCCAGACATCACGATCAAAATCAAGCAGGATATTATTGAAGCGTGCAACCACATCAAAATATTCGGCAATATAATCATGGGGCTCAATTTGTATTGTGTAAGGATTGAATTGCAGTCCCAGATCGGTAATAAATTTTTCGGCAACAGCAGGCCAGTCTATTTCCGGATAGGCCGACAAGTGTGCATTGTAATTACCCACTGCGCCATTGATTTTTCCTAGCAGCGGTACGTTAGCAAGTTGTTCACGCTGGCGTTTCAGTCGATAAACGATATTGGCCATTTCCTTGCCGAGGGTTGTTGGGGAAGCAGGTTGGCCATGTGTGCGAGACAACATGGGTTGTTCAGCCTGTTCATGTGCCAGCTTGGCAATGGCATCAATGACTTCATCCATCTGTGGTAACAGAGCCTGGGTACGTGCTTCGCGTAACATCAATGCATGAGAAAGATTGTTAATATCTTCAGAGGTACAGGCAAAGTGAATAAATTCACTGATGCTTTCCAGTTCCTTGTTACCGGCAATTTTTTCTTTTAGAAAATATTCAACGGCTTTTACATCATGATTTGTTGTGCGCTCAATGTTTTTAACGCGTTGCGCATCTTCAATATTGAAGTCATCAACAATTTTTTCGAGTACATTATTGGCATGTCCACCTAACGCCGGGACTTCCTTGATATCAGGATTAGCAGCCAGCATTTGTAACCAGCGTACCTCGACCAGTACACGGTGACGAATGAGTCCAAACTCACTAAAAATCGGACGCAGATCCTGCGTCTTACTGCCATAGCGGCCATCAACGGGTGAAATTGCTGTCAGTCCAGAGAGTTCCATTACGATTACCGGTTTTATTTGGAAATCAAATAATACACCAAAAAGGGTGGATTTTGTTATTTTTCATCATGTTCCATGCCTCAAAAGGTATCCTTTCAAGGCGTCAGACGGTAAAATTACCGGCTCGAATTCAAAACGCAAAACAGGAAAACCGCCGTGTTAGAGGCTTATCGCAAACATGTTGAAGAGCGTGCGCAGGAAGGTCTGCCGCCGTTACCCCTTAATGAAGAACAGGTTGCCGAACTGGTTGAGCTGATAAAGAACCCGCCTGCTGGTGAGGAAGAAGTTCTGCTGGAATTGCTGGTTCATCGCGTGCCACCTGGTGTGGACAAGTCAGCCTATGTGAAGGCGGGTTTTCTTTCTGCCATCGCGAAGGGAGAAGTAGCCTCTCCCTTACTGGATAAAAAACGTGCTACTGAGTTATTGGGCACCATGCTTGGTGGTTACAATATTCTTTCCCTGATCGAATTGCTGGATGATAACGATCTGGCACCGGTTGCAGCAGATGCACTTTCCAGCACCTTGCTTGTTTTTGATGCATACCATGATGTTGCTGAAAAAGCGAAGAACAACAGTTTTGCCAAACAGGTGATCGATTCATGGGCTAATGCCGAGTGGTTTACCAAACGTCCTTCCATGCCGGAAGAAATCACCGTGACGGTTTTTAAAGTGCCTGGCGAAACCAATACCGATGATTTATCACCTGCTTCTGAAGCGTGGAGCCGTCCTGATATTCCATTGCATGCCAAGGCAATGTTAATCAACAAAATGCCAAACGCACTCAGCACCATTGATGAGTTAAAGGAAAAGGGGCACCCGCTGGCCTATGTCGGCGATGTTGTGGGTACCGGTTCTTCACGTAAATCAGCGATCAACTCAGTGCTTTGGCATATGGGTGAAGATATCCCTTATGTACCGAACAAACGACAGGGTGGTGTAGTCCTTGGTGGAAACATTGCTCCAATCTTTTTTAATACTGCGGAGGATTCCGGTGCATTACCGATTGAATGTGATGTCAGTAAAATGCAAACCGGCGATGTCATTAAAATCCGTCCTTATGAAGGCAAGATTACGGATGAGTCGGGTAAGGAGATATGCAGTTTTGATTTAAAGCCTGTCACCATGCCGGATGAAGTCAGGGCAGGGGGACGTATTCCGCTCATTATTGGTCGTGCGCTAACAGATAAAACCCGTGAAGCACTCGGTTTACCTGCCTCTGATATCTTTCAACGCCCATTACCGACAACTGATAGTGGCAAAGGTTATACACTGGCGCAAAAAATGGTCGGTCGTGCCTGTGGTGTAAAAGGTGTTCGCCCCGGTACTTATTGTGAACCCAAGATAACGACAGTAGGCTCACAGGATACAACCGGTGCCATGACCCGTGATGAACTGAAAGAACTGGCTTGTCTTGGTTTTTCTGCCGATCTGGTGATGCAGAGTTTTTGTCATACCGCGGCCTATCCAAAACCGATAGATATTAAACTCCAACATGAGTTACCCGAGTTTATTCAGACACGTGGCGGTGTTTCATTACGTGCCGGTGATGGTGTGATCCATTCATGGCTTAATCGTATGTTACTACCTGATACCGTGGGTACCGGTGGTGATTCACATACCCGTTTTCCAATGGGGATCAGTTTCCCGGCCGGTTCCGGGCTGGTGGCATTTGCCGCTGCTCTTGGTGTGATGCCGCTTGATATGTCGGAATCAGTATTAGTGCGTTTCAAGGGCGAGATCCAGCCCGGTATTACCTTGCGCGATCTGGTTAATGCCATTCCCTACGTGGCAATCCAGAAAGGATTGCTGACCGTTGAAAAGCAGGGCAAGAAAAATATCTTCTCTGGCCGTATTCTTGAAATCGAAGGTTTGCCTGATCTGAAAGTGGAGCAGGCATTTGAATTATCAGATGCATCGGCCGAACGTTCTGCCAATGGCTGTACAGTACGTTTAAACAAGGAACCCATTATTGAGTACATGCAATCTAATGCCACCTTGTTGAAATGGATGATAGCCAATGGTTATGGTGATGAACGGACTATTCAACGTCGCATTGATGCGATTGAAGCATGGCTGTCTGATCCACAATTACTGGAGCCAGATGCCGATGCAGAATATGCAGAAGTGATTGAAATTGATTTGAATGAAATCAAGGAACCAATCCTGGCATGCCCCAATGATCCGGATGATGTGAAACTGCTTTCTGAAGTAGCCGGTACAAAGATTGATGAAGTCTTCATTGGTTCATGCATGACCAATATTGGGCACTATCGTGCTGCGGGCAAGGTGTTGGAAGACAGTGCCGGTATTCCAACACGTTTATGGGTGGTACCGCCCACACGTATGGATGAACACCAGTTAATCGAAGAAGGTTATTACGCCATCTTTGGCAAAGCCGGTGCACGTACCGAGATCCCGGGTTGCTCCCTATGTATGGGTAATCAGGCACGTGTTGCCGATGGCGCAACTGTGATGTCGACCTCGACACGTAATTTCCCGAATCGTATGGGCAAGGATGCAAATGTTTATCTGGGGTCAGCGGAATTATCTGCTGTCTGTGCCAAGCTGGGCTATTTACCCAAACCGGCTGAATACATGGAGGCTGTTAAGCATCTGGAACCAATGGCAGATGATATTTATCGCTACCTGAACTTCCATGAGATAGCGGAATACCAGCAAGCGGCAGGAAAGGAAATCAGGGTCACGGTTGCCTGATTAAACTTTGGAAATATTGAAAAAGCCACACAGTAAAAACTGTGTGGCTTTTTTTACGAGATTAAAAACGGTATGTCAGTGATGCGGACAGGATGTGGATGTCAGATTCATATAACCCATTACGGACAGCTGCAGATGTGGTTTGATTACGATCATCTAACCAGACATAAGCATAGGCAAAATCCAGAGTTGTTTGTGTATTCAGATCATAACCATAACCAAACGTAATCAACTGCCGATCATTGCCAGGCAGTCGTGGTGAAAAATCCGCATCGTTGATGGGGGTTGGATCATAGACATAACCGAAACGAGCTCTCATATTTTTGCGATACTGCCACTCGGCACCGGCACGGAAAGCAACAGTGTCTGTCCAGTTTTCCGGAATGGAGCTATTATTACCAAGAATTGTTCCTGTGATTGCGCCGGTATAACTCAAGTCTATTGAGGCAAATCTGTCCCAGTTAGTCCAGTCCAGCTCCATACTGACAAGCCATTTGTCACTTGGATTAAAACTAAAACCCAGATTGACCATTTCCGGGAAAGTAACAGAAGTTGTAACATTACCCACAGTACCAGCATCACCACCTATTTCACCTTTAACTACAGTACCGCTAATATTTGCTTTTACCTTGCTTCGATAGGTAAGGCCAACATTGTAACCATCACCTTTGTACATTAATGCCAGATTATGTCCCCAGCCATCGCCATCACCCTCATGATCAGCAAGAAGGCTATCCAGATGAACTTCAAACACATTGAAATATGTGATTCCTGCTGCGATAGACCATTGGTTATTTAATTTATAGGCAATACTTGGATTCAGGTTAATCATACGGATTTCTGAAAAAGTAACATTAGCGGCTCCTGCAGTATTTTTCGCAAAATCTGCACCAGAGTTACGCCAATTCATCGCTAGACCAAATGGCGAATTAATTGCTAGTCCAAATGTCACTGGCCAATCATTTTGTTTATATCCCAAGTAGGCATGGGGAACAAAGAATGTTGAAGACTTTGACTCATAAGTACTGCCGCTTTTAGTGAATTCATTATTTGGTTTAATCAGATCAGCACCGGCAGTAATCATGTTATCTTTTTGGAACGCCATTGCGGCGGGATTAAACCACGCGGCTGAAGCATCATCTGCAACCGCTGTAAAGGCATTACCCATACCCATTCCCTTAATACTCATTTCAGGAATCTGATAACCACCGGCAGAAGATTGTGTACTGTAAACAGAAAGTGCAAACAGGATGGAAAGGTACTTTTTCATGAAGGCTCTCCCAATAATTATTATTGTTGAGAATAGCCTATGGTGAATCAGGTATTGGTGTCAACCAATGGAAGTGGTAATAGGCAGGATATATCCCTATGATTTATCCCTTTTTGACATAGTAGTGATAAACCCCATCAGCTTCGTAGTGTTCGAGAATTTCATGCCCATGCTGACGGCTATACGACGGGAAATTTTTAAATGAGCCAAAATCGGTGGTAATGACATGGATTACCTGTCCGGAATCTATTTCATTGAGTATTTTTTTTGTTTTAATAATAGGATAAGGGCAAACCAGATCGGTAGTATCCAGCTCAATATCGAATTCTCTCATAATTAAGTCCTTTTTTTCGTCTTCAGCTGATTGGTCATCGTAATAGACTCCATATTAATGGCGGAACGATAACGGTAAATCTTTAAGGGTTTTTTGTGTATTACAGGATTTCAGTGTAAAACGGGCAGGCTGGAAAGAATATTTTCTGTTGTTTTCAATATCTTATTGCGTCCGAAGATGAGTTGTAAGCGACCTCCTCCTTTTTGACGCCAGAGTACAGCCGAGCGGATTCCTGCTAGTAACAGGGTACGCACTTTATTGGCATTATCAGGTATTTCAAGATAGCCGTGTGCGCCGGAAACCATGATACGTGGTGTCAGGGTACTGATCGTACTGAGGTAAAGATCAGCCAGATTGGCGATAACATTCTCATGTGTATGACTGTGGAAGTGTTCGGATTGCGCTTCTGCTTTTTGTATTCCGGCACTAATTTGTTCCAGCATGGTAGTATTTTTAATAAGTTTACGCTCCAATACCATGATACTAATAACGTAGCGTGTAATTTCCATATCTGTTTGTTTATTCTTTTTATCAAAAAGGCGCGCAATCATTTCAAGGCCATATTTCAGGCCGGAAATGTCACCATAGATATCTTCTACAGAATCAGCATTGATTTTAAAAATGGAGTGAATTGATGTGTTGAAGGCTTGTTGGTCAACAGTATTTTTACAGGCGACTTCCTGAACGAGCCCAGCAGCCTGAAAGATACCAGCCAGTGCAAATACTTTATTAGGGTTGATATCAATCAATAGAATGTGATCTTAATTAGTATTATGCTGATTTTGCAGAAAATGTATTTGAGTATCCGGAAGAGTCATCAATTTTATCTGTATCGGTCAATACGCGATTAATAATGGCACCACCTATGCATTGATCATCCAGATAGAACACAACGGATTGGCCGGGTGTGATGGCACGCTGAGCTTCATCAAAAATGACGACATATTCATTATGATCATTGCATGCAATAATCGTGCAGTCCTGATCAGCCTGACGGTAACGGGTTTTCGCTTTGCACTTTAATGGTAATTCCGGTGCTTGTCCGGTTATCCAGTGTGTTTCCTCGGCAAGCAAACTGTCAGCCAGCAACAGAGGATGATCGTGATCCTGAACCACTATCAGTCTGTTGTTTTTTATATCCTTGTCGGCAACATACCAAGGTTGTCCATTTCCATCAGTTGAGCCGCCGATCCCCAGACCCTGACGCTGGCCTATGGTGTAGTACATAAGACCATTATGCTTGCCAATGATATTTCCATCAGGAGTGACAATATCACCGGGTTCTTCCGGTAAGTAGCGTTTCAGGAACTGGTTAAAATTACGCTCCCCGATAAAGCAGATGCCGGTGCTGTCTTTTTTATCGTGATTGGCAAAGTTTTCTCTTGCAGCAATGGCACGGACTTCTTCCTTCGAAATATGAGCCAAAGGGAAAAGCGCATTCGCGAGTTGCTCCTGATTCAATGCATACAGGAAATAACTTTGATCCTTGTTAGTGTCTGCGGCTTTAACAAGATAGTGATTGCCATGACAGGTAATATTGCCAACATAGTGGCCAGTTGCAATGTAGTCCGCTCCCAGAGTACGTGCATGTTCAAGAAAGGCCTTAAACTTGATTTCTTTATTACACATAACATCGGGATTAGGGGTGCGACCCATTTCCAGTTCTGCCAGAAAATATTCGAATACGCGATCCCAGTACTCAGCAGAAAAATTAACAGTATGCAGTGGGATACCTAGCTGATCACAGACAGACCGGGCATCAGCGAGATCTTCAGCCGCGGAACAGAGGCCCTCACTGTCGTCTTCTTCCCAATTCTTCATAAATAACCCATGCACGTCATAACCTTGCTCTTTTAAAAGCAAAGCTGCTACAGAAGAATCGACGCCGCCGGACATGCCAACTATAACGCGGGCACCGGTATTTGATGATGTCATGGATTTAAAACCTACCTGTTTTTAGAATGTTCTGTCTCCCCACAGACAGAGCGCATATTATACCGAGAATTTATTAATATTGGGATATTCAGCTCAAGTATTTGATTAATTTAATAAATTCAGAATAAATCAGAAATAAGATTCAGTGGGTGACGAATACCCAGCAGATAGTCATCAATGGTACGCAGAACCATAGGACTCCTTAATCGTGCTTTATTTTTCTCTAATTCATCACGTGTCATCCATACTGCACGTATAATACCTGCATCCAGTGTACGGTCCGGTTCATGCGTATTTGCCCTGCCGCAGAAACAAAAACGCAGATAAGTACATTCATTTTCCGGATTAGGCCACAGATAAATACCGGTAATGGCCTCAGGTTCAAAATGCCAGGCTGTTTCTTCCAGCGTTTCACGTACTACGGCATTGAGCAGGGATTCACCTTCATCCAGATGGCCAGCCGGTTGATTGAACACAGCATTTCCTGCTGATGTTTCCTCTACCATCAGAAATTTACCATTATCCTCAATGATGGCGGCAACAACAGTATTGGGTTTCCAGATTTCACTCATGATGTATTGGATTATATCAGCTTCCCACTGTGATAAGGATTGCACCGTATTTACAGGTGGTTTATCCTTGCGGCAGTTGAAAAAGGGCCCGCGAAGACGTGGGCCTTTTCATTCCCGGAGAGGTGTCCGAGTGGTTGAAGGAGCACGCCTGGAAAGTGTGTATACGGTAATCCCGTATCGAGGGTTCGAATCCCTCTCTCTCCGCCATAAAACCAGAAAAGCGAACTATTAGTTCGCTTTTCTGGTTTTTGTATTGAGAAAAGGACTTATTTAACCCCTTTGGTTCGTCAATTCCGTTAAAAATCGGGATCATTTACGAGGGGCTTAAATTCAACGAGCAACGCAGTATACATTGATGACTCTTTCTTTTACGTTAGTATTTACTAACAACCCCATTTAGTCTCTGCCCCTACAATTTCCATTTCAATAATCTGTGTCTATACTCATGTATGTTAAAGAAAAACATCCATTTTAGAATATAGGTATATGTTTTATATAATAAATTAATTATTTTATCTGGGTAAACATCGTATCTTGATAGATTATTTAGGGAGCTACAGGTTATATGCGAAACAGCAGACTATTGATAAGCCGTATTTGTGCGGGATTTTTTGTCGTTTTATTGATTCCCCATGGAACATTATTTGCGGCGCCTAAAACTGTCTGGTCTTTATTACAGCAAGCAAAAAGTGTCTCCTCTACACCTGATTGTGGAAGAAATGTTAGTGCAGTGATTAGTGCCTACCGACAGGTGTTAACACTGTCTCCCAAAAATGAAGAAGCACGAGACATGATTACGGGTATATCCATGGCATGTGCTAGTGAGCTTGAGCTTGCTGAAAGTGTAGATGATGTGAATAGAGCCAGAGAATTGTCTAATCTGATCAATACTAACTTTATAGATACATTGTGGCGTACAGGATATAAAGCAAAAAACGGTAATAAATATGCCCAACTCACATTGGGTGTTTATAACCGGCACGGTCTTTTGGTTAAACAGCCTTCTATAAAGAAATCATGTGAATTCTACAAACAAGCTGCTGAGCAGGGTGTTGCTGCAGCAAGTTATCGTTATTCGCTTTGCTTGGCCAATAGCAACAAAAACATGGCAATGAAATATAACCGGCAGGCGGCTGTATCTGGTCATGCGGCTGCACAGCATTTGCTAGGGGAATATTATCTGGATGGCCCTGAAAAAAATGAGAATGAAGCGCGCATATGGCTTGAAAAGGCGGCGGCACAACGTAGAACAGGTGCTCAGACATTACTTGGTTGGCTGTATGCAACGGGAACTGGCGGCGATATGGATAACGATAAAGCAGCAGAAATGTATCTGGAGGCAGCCAAAAAGAATGATCCGATTGCACAGAATAATTTGGCTGAGTTGTATGAGAAGAATCCTGATTTAGCACCCATGAAAGATGTCGTTCATTGGTATGGTCGAGCCGCGAGTCAGGGATTGGCTGTTGCACAGCTAAATTTTGGACGGCTATATGCCAAGGGTGAGGGTGTGCAACAAAATGATTGTAAGGCTATGAATTTTATAGAGAAAGCAAGAGAGAAAGGGCTTGTTGAGGCTGATAAGGCCCATAAATGGATGATTGAGAATGGCCATACTTGTAGAAATAACCAATGAAAACATGAAAGAAGCCAAAAAAGTTAAAGTCTTTTGTAGTTAGGGCCGCAAACTTCATATAACTATTCAACTTTTTTAAAGAATAGTATGAAGTGGTTAAATGATAATAAAGAAAATATTGCAAAGCAGGGGCGAAAATAATGCGTTTAACTCTATGTGTTGTAGACACACTGATCTCGCATAAAACCAATTTAAATCAGATAGTTAAACCTATTTTGCTTGGGCTTGTGTTGCTAGGCAATACCGCTCTGTGCGCTATTTCTGTGGCCAAGGAGGTGAGCAGTGAGACGGTGAACGCAAGGGTTGTCAATGCGCTTGGTAGCGGAGAATCACCCCAAAGCATTTTATTGTCGCTGATGCGGTCTGGAATGACATTAAAAGAAGCGGTAGGTGCCCTACTTGGTAGTGGAGTAGAAACTGAATTGATCGTGACTGTTGCTATTGAAGTTAGTCAGTCACAAGGACTCTCTCTGGAATCCGCATTACGGATTGCCCGTGATGAAGGAATACAGGATGCGACCATTATTGGCATTTTACTTTCGATGGGGGTTGAGCCAGGAAAGGTAGCTGTTCATATGATTGCTGCAGGAAGCAATGTTAAAGAAGTTGTTAGACAACTTGTTTTCCTGACAGGACCTGCAGGTAAAATTGCAATTAAAAATGCATTAGCCTCTATTTCCGAAATTGATCAACGACAAGTAGAACACGGATTACAGGAAGGTCTGATGGCATACGAAGCCGGCGCTTTGATTACGACAGCTCAGGATCAGGATGAACCACGAGATGCAGTAGTAAGTCCGAACTAGCGGACATAAATGGGCTATGTATGATGATAGTGGAATCATTTGAAAGGGGAACAAAAAAATGTGTGGAAACACATTCTTTGATATGCGGGTTTATGTTGCTTGCAATCAGTTCACCTGCATTATCAGGTATATTTCAGAGTGATTTTCCTGTGAGTGCACAGACTGTAAACCCATCAATTCATATAAGGCTTACCGAATCTAAAGTAATTACACAAGATGGTTTTCCAATTGGACCGCAGAGCATTAGCCCTCTGGGCAAGATCACTAATATACGAGTTGCTTCTGAGTATAATCAGGAAGTGATAATGTGGAAAAAAATGCTGTCATCAACAAGCCCGACAGAGCTGCCCGTATTAGCAGTTAAGAGGCAGACCACAAAAGGTGGTGTGGAATTATCTGGTGTTACGGTCAGACCTTCATACAAATACCAGCAAAATGCAGATGCTGAAATATGGTCAACTATCATCACCAAGGAGCAAGAAGAGGTTATACAGGTAGCTCAAAATAATAGTCAGGAAGAACAACCAACCCCGGCAAATACATCAGGAGAAAGACAGCACCAGGCAGATTATGAGGATAATGAAAATTTAGTCAGCGGGCGTCATTTTACACCCTCTGTTTCTCTGCATGCAGGATGGGATGATAATTTATTCCGCAAAGCAAACAATATAACATCGTCCTGGTTTACTATTTTATCACCTGCTGTTAAATATGAAACAAATATTGGTGCACACAATCTTTCAGCATCATATGCAGCCAATATAGGTAATTATTATTCCAGTAAAGAAGATGACTATTTGGATCAGAGTATCAAGCTGGATGCGTTTCTTGATCTGGCTATACGTCATAGACTGGCATTAGGAGCGGAGTATAAAGATTGGCATGATCCACGTGGTACAGATGATGCTACATCTGTTGTTGAAGAACCTGATGAGTGGCATTCTACAACTGTAGATGGTACATATTCATTTGGTGCACAAGGTTCACAGGGGCGTATTGATCTGTCTGTAGGACACACGCTCCGTAGATATGATAACAATAATCAAAGCACCAGAGATCGTGACATAACCAACTATTCAGTTGTTTTGAACTCACGCTGGGCAAAAATAAACTTTCTTGCAGGTATTGAGTTATCCAATATTGATTACATCAGTGAAAATCCAGCAACGGTTCTGGCATCAGGCAGTCTGGATAGTCAGGAATCCAGTGTATTTGCTGGTGCTACGTGGGTTGCAACCGGGAAAACCAGTGGTACAGTTAAAATCGGAAGTCTATCCAAAGATTTTGATTCATCAAAGAGAGAAGATCTTTCTAGCAGTGGCTGGGAGGTAGGAATTAAATGGCATCCCGTTACACATTCCACATGGGAGTTTAGTACCTATCAAGATGCTCGAGAACAGACAACAGGAAATGATGATTATGTAAAAGTGACAGATTATAAAATTTCCTGGGAACATGAGTGGTTGAGCCAATACAAGAGCAATATTGCGATTGGTATAGGTGAAGAGGTATTTAATCGTACAAACCGGGTTGATGAACGATTTATGTTTAGCGCAGCCTTGTATAAACAATTTAATCGCATATTCAAGGGCGGATTAAATTATCAGTATTCAGAACGTGATTCAACAGATAACACAAGTGATTATGAGAGAAATCTTATTATGTTCACATTAGAATCAGAATTTTAAATATCATGTTATGTTATAGAAGAGGCAGTAATATGATTATGCAAAAAATTATATGTTTTATTTTTTTATTTAGTCTTGGCGCCATGGAAGCGCTTGCATTAAATAATGTACCGGATGATTATAAATTGGGCGCGGGTGATTATGTAAGCATCAAGGTTTTCGAGGAAAGTGACTTGAGCATTGAAGCTCGCATCAGTAGTCGTGGTTCAATCTCATATCCACTTCTAGGTGAGCTTATGGTTTCCGGGCTTACTATAAAAGGGCTTGAGAGTCTTATCAGACAACGTTTACAAGGCCCATATCTGGTTGATCCAAAAGTAACAGCCAGCGTATTGGAATACAGACAATTTTTTGTAAATGGAGAGGTTAAATCGCCAGGAGGGTATGCTTATGTGCCTGGGCTGGCTGTACGTCAGGCAATTACGATTGCAGGTGGATTTACAGACAGGGCATCACGCAACAAGGTTTTCATTATACGTAAAAGTGATCCATCAGCAAAAAATAATCGTACGAACATGAGTGAATCAGTTAATCCCGGCGATACTATAACTGTAGATTCGAGCTTTTTTTGATGAAAGCGAACAGAAAAATAGAGAGTTTGAACATACCAATGATTAATAATGAAAAGATAGATCTTCGTTGGCACTGGTCGATGATTAATCGATATAAGTGGCGTTTATTGAGCCTGGTCATTATAGTCGGGTTGTTTGCAGCTCTTATTACTTTTTCAATGGAGCCTGTTTACAGGGCTTCATCCTCGTTACTTATAGAATCAAGTGCAGCAAAATTTATACAAATCAAGGATGTTTATGGCTCCTCAGAATCATCAATGGGGTATGGACAATATTACCAGACACAAGTACAAATCCTTAAATCCCGGGTTTTGGCAGAAGATGTAGTATCCAGATTAAAACTTGTAACACACCCCGAATTTGATCCAATGAAAACCGGTGAACGGACTCGCTATTTTAATTGGAAAAAATGGTTACCCTGGCAGAAAAAAGAAAAAAAGACCGAGTTATCAGATGATGCTAAAAGGCGGTCTGTAATTAATAATTTTATGGGTAGTACCTCAATAAAACCGGCAAGAAACAGCCAGATAATTGAAGTCAGTTTTGATTCGAGAGATCCTGCACTTGCCGCACTTATAGTAAACACAATCACAGAAGCTTATATGGAAAGTATACTGCAAGCCCGATTGGAAATGATGAAAAAAGCGTCTTCATGGTTAATGGGAAGACTTGAGGGTTTACAGAAGAAGGTGGGTGATTCGGAAAGATTACTACAGGAATACAGGGATAATGAAGGTATAGTTGAAATGACCGGGACTGGATCGATTGCTGAAAGCCAGCTTCAGGATATAACTAACCGTCTTGCTGCTGCACGCGCAAAAAGTGCCGAACTTGAACACCTGTATAATGAGATTAAAAATAGCAACAAAACAATAAAAGAACTGTCATTGCATCCGGATGTTTTATCAAAGCCTTTGGTACAGCAGCTTAAGGTAAGTGAGGTTAGTGCTGAGCGCAAATTATCTGAACTATCCAAACGTTATGGGTATAAGCATCCAAAGATGATTGCTGCAAAATCGGATCTAAAAGCAGTTCAGGAAAAATTGTCAAAAGAGATAAATAATGCAATTAACGGGATTGGAAAAGAGTATCAGATTAGCAAGGCAAATGAACAGCAACTAAATAATGAATTTGAAATATTAAAAAAGAGTCTTCAGCAGGCCAATCGTAAAGGTTTTACTCTAAAATCTCTGGAGCGTGAGGCACAGGCTAATCAGCAACTCTATGAATTATTCCTGACCAGATTTAAGGAAACCAGTGTTGCGGGCAATATGGATGCAGGTAATGCGAGAGTGGTTGATCCGGCAATTGTACCAACTTCTCCAGTAAAACCCGAAAAAAATAAAATTATAATGCTCGCAATGTTGCTTGCATTATTTGCCGGTATCGTTGTTATTTATTTATTGGAGATTCTTGATAATACGATAAAAACCTCAGAAGAGGCAGAGGAAAAACTGGGCCTACCGGTACTAGGCATGGTGCCTTTATTAAACAAAAAGTTATCAGGTAAAAATAATAATGTTGCCTTATTTACAGAGGATAATATAGGTACAGCATTTGCCGAATCTATCAGGACAATAAGAACAGGAGTAGTACTTTCTGATATTGATACGTGTCACAAAATAATTTTGGTAACATCAAGCCTGCCACAGGAAGGTAAAACTACAATAGCATCCAATCTGGCGGTTTCACTCGGCAAGATGGAAAGAGTCTTATTGATAGATGCAGATATGCGTAGTCCATCAATTGGGGCAGAGTATGGGTTTCCATATAACACGCCAGGCCTTTCAGAATTGATAGCTGGTACGGTTGAAGCAAATCTTTGTATCCAGAGAGGATTACATAAACATGATTTGTTATTGGCGGGGATTATGCCACCCAACCCACTGGAGTTACTTTCATCAAAACGGTTCGACACTTTGCTTAAAAAATTATCCGAAAATTATGATCGTATTATTATTGATTCAGCACCTATACAGGCAGTTAGTGATTCATTGGTCTTATCGCAAAAAGTCTCAGCAGTGGTTTATGTGGTTCATACGGATGAGACCCCCCTTCCTCAAATAACAACGGGCATTAAACGTTTTCGTGAAGTTAATGCCCCATTAGCAGGTATAGTGCTTAACAAAATGGTAATGAGTAAGGATATGTACTACGGGGGGTATTACTATTCAGAAAACAAAATCCCACCTATAAAATATGAAAAGGCATCATAGCCATATAAATATAAAATCATTCAGAAGTATCAAATAGAATATTCTTTAGCCATAAAGAGGATTCATCCTGCTAAGATATATATATGAAATCAAGTCAGGATTCATCAAAAAATTCAATATTATATTTATTAGCAAGCCTGATTTTGCTTGTGCTGCTAGCATGGGTATTTTTATTAGGTATTTCAACTTTCTACTCTTATAAGACCAAAAGCTATATTAATAAATGGATTGATCAGGACGCGTCTCCCTTGAGCTCCGAAATTGAGGAGGCATTGGGCACGATTAATACAGCAATAAGTATTTATAACAAGAATCCGGAATATTTTAGACTCAAAGCGTTAGTAATAGAGCAGGATACTAAAGGTAAGGCAGTCTGGGATAGTGGAACGAAATCACAACTTCAACAAGCACTTCAATTATATAAGAAAGCGATTGCTTTACGGCCTTCCTGGCCCTATAGCTGGGCTGGTATGGCGCGTATGAAGTTAAAAATGCTGGAGATTGATAATGAATTTGAGAGTGCCTTAATAAACATGGCAAAGTTAGGACCTTGGGAATCCAGAATTAATTTAACCATAATTGAGCTCGGATTCATTACTTGGGGGCAACTCTCAATACCTGCACAAGATCTGGTTGAAGCAGCAATCAAGCGGGGTTTAATAAGCCAAAAAACAAGCCTCCATTTACTTGCCAGACGACATAATAAGGAATCTCTGGTTTCCACACTGGAAAAACAGATGAACAGGTAATGTTCTGTGAATAGTGCATATAAATCACCAGAAAACAAACACCGTACAGATGCTGTAATTGAGAAACAGGCGTCAAAATGGCCATTTTATTTCCTGCTTGGATTATTGATATGGCTACCATTACCAATGGGTAGTAATAGGCTATGGGCATGGACGATTATGGAGGTCTGGGTTTTTAGTTTGGCAGCATTTGTTTTGTTCGCCATCTGGCGTGGAAGAATCATAACTCCACCAGCACTGTATAAGGCTCGCTGGGTAATTTTATTAATGCTGCTATGGATTGGCTATGGCTATCTTATGACTGTACCAATGCCAATAGCATGGGTTGAAATATTATCGCCCCAAGCAGCAGACATTTATTCGCAATCACCTTTGGGTTACAACGAATTAAAATACATACCTCTTAGTCTTGATATTAATGCCTCAATTACAGAATCGATTAAGAATACTGCCTATGTGATTTTCTTTGTTTTGATACTGATATTGGTTAATACCAGAAAACGTATGAAACAATGTGTGTTCGCACTGATTCTGGTGGCTGTTTTTCAATCAGTTTATGGAAGCTTAATGGTTTTATCTGGATTTGAAATGGGTTTTTTTGTAGAGAAAGAAGCTTCAAGAGGTGTTGCAACAGGAACCTTTATTAACAGAAATCACCTTGCCGGATTCCTCGAGATGACACTTGCTATAGGAATTGGGTTTTTAATTGGCAGCATGAGCCATAGTAAATCCCGGGCAACAATGAGTCAGCGTATTCGAGGAATTGCTCGTCTTTTGCTGAGCAAGAAAATATTACTTCGTTTATGTTTGGCAATCATGGTGATTGCGTTGGTGTTAACACGTTCAAGAATGGGAAATACGGCATTCTTTACCAGTATGTTGGTCACAGCTCTGATATTGCTGGTATTTATGAAAAAGAAGACCAGATCCATAGTGATATTGATAGGCAGTTTAATAATTATAGATATCCTGATTTTGGGTAGCTGGTTTGGTCTGGAAAAAGTAAAACAAAGAATAAAAGATACAACTTTTGCGACAGAAACAAGAGATGAGGTTAATATTTACGCTTATCAACAATGGCGGGACTATTGGATTACTGGTAGTGGTCCAGGGAGTTTTTATTCTGTATTCCCTAAATATAGAGGGGAAGGTGTTTCCGGTTTCTTTGATCATGCACATAATGATTATATAGAGCACTTGTCGAATACAGGTATCATTGGCAGTGCATTAATTGGTTCTGTAATCGTATTTTCACTTGGAACCGGATTATTTATGCTTTGGCGATATCAAAGCATGTTTAAACTAGGGATGGTCTTTGGTTCAGTGATGGGAATTATTTCAATACTCATTCATAGCACGGTTGACTTTAATTTACATATCCCGGCAAATGCAGTTATTTTCATGTTATTGCTTGCCTTGCCATGGCTAACATTTCAATGTGATCGTCAATAATTGGAAGCTAATTTTTGTCAGAATTGTTCAATTCAGGCA
>JAOUJV010000034.1 GCA_029882995.1 Gammaproteobacteria bacterium
AAAAAACCTCGAGAGAAGTTATTTGCAAGATTCTCTTGTACAATTCCGGAAATAGAATGCTTAAGAAACGGAAAATAAAATGGATATCTGGGTAGATGCCGATGCCTGTCCGGTCGTGATCAAGGAAATTTTGTTCCGGGCGGCCGATCGTACCAAAACCACAGTAACACTGATCGCCAATCAGCCGATCCGTATTCCGAAATCACAATATATAAAATTTCTTCAGGTGCAATCGGGTTTCGATGTTGCCGATAATGAAATTGTGCGGCGTGTACAGGAAGGTGATCTGGTGGTTACCGCAGATATACCGCTGGCAGATGAAGTCGTGACCAAGGGCGGGCTTGCACTCAATCCACGCGGCGAGCTTTATACCAGTGCCAATATCAAGTCATTGCTCAATATGCGCGATTTTATGGACACCATGCGTTCCAGCGGAATAGAAACCGGTGGCGCACCGCCGTTAAATCAACGTGACCGACAAATGTTTGCCAATAATCTGGATAAGCTGTTGGCCAAAAAATAGAACAACGTCATGGTTCGACTATTCTCATTCGACAAGCTCATGATCATGCTCACCACGAACGGAAAATAAATTAAAACCCGTTCGCCCTGAGCGAAGTCGAAGGGAGAGGTATTCATGGTTCGACTATTCACTGCGTTCATGCTCACCACGAACGGAAAATAAATTAAAACCCGTTCGCCCTGAGCGCGCTCGTAGAGCGCAGTCGAAGGGTAACTCATTAAATCATGATGTTAATCACTCAATCCAGCGCATCATCCGCAACATGGTATTTCGGATCTTCCATCACATTCACTTCCACCAGATTGCCGGCCTTTTTCATCAGCTTTTGACATTCCGGTGACAAATGGCGCAAGTGCAGTTTTTTACCGGCCTGTATGTATTTGTCCGCCAGATTATCAATCGCCTCAATCGCAGAATGATCAGCAACACGCGAATACTGAAACTCGATAATCACATCATCCGGATCTTCATCCGGTGTAAACAGTTCCAGAAAGTTTTTCACCGAACCAAAAAACAGCGGGCCATTCAATTCATAAACGCGTGAACCGTTTTCATCATCATAACTTTTCACATTAATATGCTTGGCATGTTCCCACGCAAAGACCAGTGCCGACACAATCACGCCCACCACCACGGCCACCGCCAGATCTGTTGCCACGGTGACTGCCGAAACAAGAATCAACACAAACGCATCACTGATCGGAACCTTGCCCATAATACGCAGGCTTGACCATTCAAAAGTACCAAGCACAACAATAAACATCACACCGACCAGCGCCGCCATCGGAATCAGTTCAATCAGATCAGAGGCAAACAAAATAAAGGCCAGCAAAAACAGCGCCGCTGAAATACCGGACAAACGCTGACGTCCGCCGGAATTCACATTAATCATGCTTTGACCAATCATCGCACAACCGCCCATGCCGCCAAAAAATCCGGTGGTTGTGTTGGCAATGCCCTGACCAATACATTCACGGTTACTGTGACCACGCGTATTGGTGACATCATCAATCAGACTCAGTGTTAACAATGACTCAATCAAACCCACTGCCGCCAGAATAATGGAGTAGGGGAAAATAATAGACAGTGTTTCCCAACTGAAAGGCACAGACGGAATATGAAATTGCGGGAAGCCACCTTCAATCGAGGCCAGATCACCAACGGAATTGGTATCAATATTCAATCCGATCACAATCAGGGTAATCGTAATAATGGCCGCCAGTGAAGCCGGTATCGCCGACGTCAGGCGCGGCAGAAAATGAATGATCGACATGGTCAACAAAATCAGGCCGGCAAACACATAAAGCGGTTCCCCACTCATCCATTGTCTAATGCCATCGGCATCGGTGATCTGAAAATGCTGTATCTGCGCCAGAAAAATAACAATCGCCAGCCCATTCACAAAACCCAGCATCACCGGATAGGGCACAATACGAATATATTTACCGAGCCGTAAAATACCGGCACCGATTTGTATCAAACCGGTGAGCACAACCGCAGCAAACAAATATTCCACACCATGTTGCGCCACCAGCGCCACCATCACCACCGCCATTGCACCGGTTGCACCGGAAATCATGCCCGGACGACCACCAAAAATAGAGGCCAGCAATCCCACCATAAACGCGGCATACAAACCGACCAACGGTTCCACACCGGCAACAAAGGCAAACGCAACCGCTTCCGGTACCAGTGCCAGCGCTACCGTCAGGCCGGAAAGAATTTCATTTTGAACACACGCACGAGTGGGACAACCGAGTTGGAACATGGGAGACAACCTCTTGGGGGATTGGGTAAAAAAGGAGCGCTATAGTAGCAAAAATCAGGCTTTTATTAAAGGCGCGATACCGTTTAATAAAAGCCGTTCGTCCTGAGTGTAGGTCATGGTTCGACTATTCACTGCGTTCATGCTCACCACGAACGGATAATAAATTAAAACCCGTTCGCCCTGAGCGAAGTCGAAGGGAGAGGTATTTATGGTTCGACTATTCTCATTCGACAAGCTCATGATCATACTCACCACGAACGGATAATAAATTAAAACCCTTTTACCCTGAGTAATGTAGAAGGAGAGTTAACTAAACTCCGTTCGCCCTGAGCGCGCTCGTAGAGCGCAGTCGAAGGGTAACAGTTACTTCGCTTTTTTCTTGCCGTCTTTTTTGACTTTATCTTTCTTGCGTTTCTTCGGCTTCGCGTCTTTCTTCGGGTTGGCCTTGTCTTTCTTGCGCCCTTTACCGTCTTTCTTTGGCTTGCCCTTGCCGCGATCCTTATCCTTAAACGGAGAATCCGATCGGCGTGGTGAACGCTCGCCGCTAAAACGTGAAATCCGCAACGGCTGACCGGCAACACGAACGCGTTTCAGTTCTTCAAACACATCCTTGGGTATATCGCCCGGTAAATCGATCACAGTGTAATCATCACCAATATTAATACGCCCGATATATTGACTGTCGATACCGGCTTCATTCGCAATCGCACCCACAATATTGCCCGGCTTCACGCCGTGATTATGGCCGACTTCCACACGAAACCGTTCCATGCCTTCTTCCGGTGGGCCGTCTTTGCGATGTGAACGTCCACGTTCCTTGCGATCTCCCCGATCTCCCCGATCACCCCGATCTCCCCGATCACGCTTGCCGCGTTGCGGACGATCATTTCTGTCCCAGTCCTTATCGGCCTTGCGTTGCGGCTGGTTCTTTAACAGCAGTGGTGTATCGCCCTGCATCAAGTGTGCAAGCGCAGAGGCAATTTCAATTGCCGGTATATTGTGTTCCTGCTGGTATTGTTCAATCAGTTGATGAAACAGTTCCAGCTCTTCATTGGCCAGTGTATCGGTAATGCGTTGCTTGAACTGGGCAATGCGTTTGTCATTGATCACTTCGGTGGAAGGCAATTCCATGATTTCAATTTTCTGGCGCGTTGCCTTTTCAATCGAACCGAGCATGCGCTTTTCACGCGGCGCGACAAACAAAATCGCATCACCCTTGCGACCGGCACGACCGGTACGGCCAATACGATGCACATAGGCTTCGGTGTCATAGGGAATGTCGTAATTGATAACATGGCTGATGCGTTTCACATCCAGACCACGCGCGGCCACATCGGTCGCCACCAGAATATCCAGCTTGGCATTCTTTAATTGTTCAATCGTGCGTTCGCGCTGATTTTGCGGCACATCACCGTTCAGCGCCGCCGCGGCATATCCGCGTGCCTCGAGTTTGTCGGCAAGTTCAATCGTTGCCGTCTTGGTGCGCACAAAAATAATGACCGCATCAAATGTTTCCGCTTCCAGAATACGCGTCAGCGCATCGAGTTTGTGCAAACCACTCACCGGCCAGAAACGCTGACGAATGGTATCCACCGTCGTGGTCTTGTTTTTGATGGTGACCTGTTCCGGATTGTTCAGGTGTTTGGTCGCAATGCGGCGGATCTGTTGCGGCATGGTTGCCGAGAACAGGGCAATCTGTCTGTCCGGCGGTGTTTGTTCCAGCACCCACTCGACATCATCAATAAAACCCATGCGCAACATTTCATCGGCTTCATCCAGCACCAGCGCAGACAGGTTATCGAGTTTCAACGTGCCGCGACGCATGTGATCCATCACACGACCGGGTGTTCCCACCACCACATGCACACCACGCTGCAAGGCGCGGATCTGACCGCGATAATCCTGACCACCGTAAATCGGCAACACATGAAAACCTTTCATGTGAGTCGCGTATTTCTGAAAAGCCTCGGCGACCTGAATCGCCAGCTCACGGGTGGGTGCCAGCACCAGCACCTGCGGATCGCGGCCTCTTAAATCGATATTGGATAACAGCGGCAGGGCAAAGGCGGCAGTCTTGCCGGTGCCGGTTTGTGCCTGCCCGAGCACATCGCGCCCCTCCAGTAATAAAGGAATGGTCTGCGCCTGAATCGGGGAAGGGGTTTCATAACCCACCTCATCCAGTGCTTTTAACAGGGAATTATTCAGTTCAAATTGATTGAACGCGGTGATAGTCGTCATATGTGTTGTACCTGAAGCGCCAAGGGGTTTTGCTTGAATTTCATGATTACCCCTGCCGTAGAAAGTACAGGCCAATATTGAAGGGCGGCCTAGTATAGCCGTTTGGGGTCAGAATAGCATGCTTTATTAAGGTAAAAACCGTTCGTCCTGAGCTGGTCGAAGGACACTTCCGTCATTCCGGCCAAGCCGGAATCTCCTAAAAGGAAGTCGCAGAGGCAAAGAGGAAAGTGAAGAAAGCTAGTTGGAAGTTTTTGGTCTGCCTCAAATATCCTTACACTAAAATTACACTGGTGAAGTATATGGCATAATATCTTCAGGATATTTAAGTCTTGGCCCATAAATCATAACCTCAGATCCCATAAATTTATTCTGAGCAGTATAGCTAAGAGAGTATTCTTGATATCTATATGGCTTATAAATATCCTTGATTTCATTAACATTATCATAAGAAACGA
This sequence comes from Gammaproteobacteria bacterium, assembly GCA_029882995.1. Classification (GTDB taxonomy): domain Bacteria; phylum Pseudomonadota; class Gammaproteobacteria; order DAOVJZ01; family DAOVJZ01; genus DAOVJZ01. The sequence goes on from JAOUJV010000034.1 coordinate 4,985, forward strand.
GCCAAAAAATATTCTTTGTTTTACGAAGAGCTCTCTTAATAGAAACATGATCTTCATGATTATAATAGTTTCTATATAAACCCTCACCCTTAACATAATAAGGTGGATCAAGATAAATTAATGTATTTTTCGGTAATTTTGGTATTAGATTAGTTAGAATTAATAAAGCATCTTTTCGATATAAAGATATACGATTTTTGTATAACGCTATTTGCTCTATTCGCTGTATTAAATTCTTCTTATTATACCTGACATCAAGCTTCCATTTCCCAGATTGAGCTTTGCCACCAATAACTCCGCCTTTGAGTATGCCAGAGCGATTTGTCCTATTAAGGAAAAAAGTTGCAAAACCTTTTTCCAGCTTCGAATAATCTTTAGGGTTATTCAATACATCCTTTTGCCTTTCCCATGCGGCCATTGAAACACGTGTACTACTAATCATTTTTGATAATTCATCTGTGTAATTTAATACTGAATACCAAAAAGCATACACTGCATCATCAATATCATTGATATAAATATGAGACGCATACTCTTGCAAAAGTAACTCCACAGCAACTCCTGCACCACCAGCATATGGTTCTACATAATGTCCATCAAAGAGGTTATTCTCCTCAAAGAGAAGCTTTATATAATCTGCTAGTTTCCCCTTACCACCCGGATATCTTAATGGTGTATAAAACATATACCACCCAAATATTTTTATATATTTATTATCTTCAATTTACACTGTTTTTGCCAAGTTGGCCAGTTTTAATTTATTTCCAGATCGCCTTAAAAAGAGGCGACCAATTGTCCATCAAAATATTTAGTTCTTTGGGCCTCGGCGAAAGTTCTGATGCATGCACATACTTATTTAATGAGTCAACAGACGTAAGTTCATCTCTAGACGAAGCCAATTTTCTAAGGGCAGAAGCTTCTTGATCTGTTAGAGCATTTTTACTATGTAAATTATCTGCAATATTCTGGGCTTTTGTTCTCAGATTATCACTTTGCTTGAGTAGCTTCCTGGTATTACTTATATAGAATCTATTTTCTTTTATATAAAAATCACATGTTAATTCTAAAAACACTCTAAAAAGTACCGCCACTGCATTTGGTGAATTATGTACATCTAATTCATTTTTTAACTCATCATATATTTTATTACACCGTTTATCGGTAACTCTTAGTGTAAAATCTATCAAGTGAGATCTGTTTTCACTCTGTGGCTTTGATCTAACTGATTTTTTCTTAGCCTTCTTTTTATTCGATATTGGTTTAATGCCATGCTTCTGTTCATTAGTTAAACTTTTAACATCTAAATGAGATAACTGCCATGTTTTATCATCTATCAATCTATTTTCTCGAGAGGGCAGGATATCTGTTGGAATTTTATTTTTAATAAATTTCTCTTGATCTTCCTTTAGATATATATTTTTAACTTTAAAATCATCTTCGAGCATTATCCCTAAAACACATTCAACAATATTCCTAAATTCATCAAGAGGTATTGCTGACTCTAAAAATCCATTTTTTAAAACTAACCCAAATGCTTTTTTTGCAGGACTGCCTTGAAATAAACGAGATATATTTGTGATATCAACTTTGTTTAAGCTCTTCTTAATTTCCGATGAAAATCCTTTATCTGCTTCTATATAATCCAGTATTTGTCGACCGGCTGATTTTCTTTCCCCTGTTCTCGCCCTAAAAGCATCTGTAGATCTACCATCCCAATCAACTCTGCCTACACCATCATTTTGTCCCGTATGTTTAAGATACACCCACTTATCAGAAGATTTTCTATTTGGTAAAACCGAACACTGCACTTTAGATACAGAGCGCTTTACTTTGGGTGATGTTAATTTTTCTATTTTTTGTCGGTAGACATCATCTGGTGCTAGGCTTGGGTTATATAACAACTTCATTGCAAGTGTACGTCTATTCCCTTCAGGAACTAAATAATTATTAGGCTTATTTTTATAAGGAAACACTAAAAGTAACTCTGTTGGGTCTAATCCATGTTCTGCGATGTGTCTCGCAAGATTTAATACTTTTCTTTTCATGTCTTTGATTTGAAATAACTTAAAAATTGCATCACGTTGGTTCACTGCCACATCTCCACCATAACGAGCATTTTTAACATCAAGTATTAAATTGTTAATACTGATTTCCTTAATTGTCTTTTTCATTTTCTATCTCTTAAATGTGATATAAAAATCAATTGCAAATATTTGCGATTCATCGTTACTTATTAATTAATGAAAATATCTATCCCAAATTCTATTCTTTCTAATACCTTCTTCTAGCAATTTCATCTGTTACAAATGAAAGGAGGTCCATAAATGGTGATATATCCTTATCGCTTATCTTTTTCGGGGAATGAACCAAAGTGTTCCTAAATCTTCTTAATTTATCAATATTGTTAATCAAACTAGATTCTAATTGACGATTTTTTCTCAAATAATTTAAAGAGCTAAAAAACGTATTATGCTCCTTATCTCTTTTATTCAAAGCAATAACTATTTCTTCTAATACTGACCATTTAGCAAGGAACTCACCAATCTCCCCTGGCTTTAGCTCTCTCCTTACATCAACTTCTATTTCTTTGCAGATACTACTAAAAACATCATTTTCTGGGTACAGTGCAGATTGTGGGATCATGGAAAAATGTGTACCCCAGAACTTTTTGGTCTTAGGTATTTTAAACTTAACTATCAATCTTCGATTGAAATCCAGCTCAGATTTAGACTCATATTCATGCTCTATATCAGATGTCGCCGCAAGGTAACCTTCCTGAAAATACGGTCTTAATGCATCTGGTGGGGATATGCTTAATAATCGGATATTTACCAAATCATGTTCTGAATTAATTGTTATACGATTAGTAATATAGGGAAGAGCAAAAACATATATATATGCATGGGGATTTGTATTATTTAGATGGGCAAATGAACAAGCAACACGTAGTGAATGTGTAAAATCTATGAGGGGGGTACCACAGACCTCATAATGCTGAAGGATACTCCACTGAATATACTTCTTCCTTTTCAATTCGTGTGTGCCAATCTTGGTTCTTGAGCCAAGCAAGTTGACCAACTTACTTGATGCTTGATACAAAATATCAAATCGGTGTTCAACTTCTCTCTTAGGGAGATAGTCGCCACGATATATAGACGGGTAAAAAGTTGATTTATCACTTTTATTTTTATAGTCAGTTCCCTGACCTCTATAAAATAACAAATAATCTTTATTCAAATATGCGAGAGTTGCAGTATGCTCGACAAGTTCACTAAATGTTTTCACAGGGTATCCATCACCTGAGGCAACATCTTTCTCGTTAACAACAGCAGCAAGTTTTTTTGTAATATTTCCTTCTATACTTCTCATTTACTATTGTGCCTCTATAATAAGTGGATCAGACAGTATTTATCTCCATCCTTAAATTATGAAACTCCCCCAACCACTGATCTGCCCACCAGTTTGCATTGGCTTCGGTGTTTTTGTGTTTGAGTTGTTTTGAGTGGCTGAGGTAATGAAAACATTCGTGTGCGAGTGTGTGTATCGCACATTCTTCCAGATCGTCAAACAGGAAGGCCTTTGCACCTGAATACCAGCCTTGCTTGTAATTGCTGGAAGGGATGCGCGCCCAGTGTTCAAATTTAAACGGCGGTGCCATTTCGATATTCACGCTGGCGCGGATGCGGTAACCGGTTTTGAAGTTTTGTGATCCACGATGTTCACGTTGCGGATAGGTGCAGCATCCATGCAGGAGATGGTTTTTGTTTAAGGCCAGCAGTTTGATCCATTCCAGTTGGCGGGTGTCATAGTCTTTCAGCTTGCGACAGATAAAATCGATCACATGCGGCATGCCGACCTTGTCGATGACCTTGTATGATGGTGTTTCCAACATACTCCCCCTGTACCTTATTCTTTTTATAGTTAATGCATCTGTGCCCGATCCTATACCAGAAGTCGGGATATGAACACTTTTTAGGCAATTCTTTTTATAGTGGGGGCTGGATTTAATGATGATGTTTCGTTTTTCAGAGTCACTTAACGACAAACAGTGTTATTTAAACTCTCGCATTTGTCTTTTTTAAAGACAAAGGTATCTACAGGCATCTCAATGTAAAATATTCTGACAATATTAAATTTCAGTAACTCTTTATTTTTTATAAATATTATTTTTATAAATCCAAACTCCAGTAGCAATAATCAAAATTTACTGTCAATAATTTTTACATATTCTATTTTGTGAAATTTTATCTTGTTGAAAACTAATAAAAAAATTTAAAAGGAATAAATATTGCATGTAAATGGTGATTTTATAACAAACAATTCCATATTTTATGGAAACAAAAACCAAGGAGTCATGGAATGAAGAAAGTGAAGGTTTCACAAACGTTTAAGTATCTGTCTGTTGCTGCCGTGTTATTAGCCAATACAGGTCTGGCTGAAGCATCTCCTGCCAAGTTTAATATTCCTGGTGATTTTCCCGGTAACTTCAGAATTGATTTTCTGGGTACGGACTTCAAGTTAAATGGTGGTTCGGCCGGCACATTGTCTACTGCATCCACGATTGATTTTCATGTTGGTGCCGGTGTTGGTGGTATTTATGATATTACCGTTGATGCCCCGGGATTTAATTTTTTAGGTTTTAGCCCTCTCGGGTTGAACTTTGATGTTTATGGTGCAGGACAAGGTTACGGAACATTTGATACCAATACCGGTCACTGGAGCATTGATATGCCGACCCTGTTTGTTAATAACTATATAGATGGTTATGGGAATCCCGGTGCTGACGCAACACGTATTGACCTTCATCTGACGACTCAAAATATATGGATTGATAATCCATATGGGACTGGCTACTGGACAACCACCGCGACTCCCATGGTGCTGGATGAAGCCTCACCTGAACCCTGGGGTGATCTGAATCTGGTAGCAGGTGGAACTGTACCCAATTCAGCAAGTACCACGCTGAGCTATGATTGGGATCTAATTAACCTGATTATGTCTGGTTACAATAATCCCAGCATTGATATGAATACATTTCAGGGTGTGGTTTACGAATTTGATATATACGGTAATGATCCGTTAGTTAATCCAGTACCTGTTCCAGCCGCTGTCTGGTTATTTGGTTCCGGCATGATGGGTTTGTTTGCATTTGCCAGAAGAAAAGAATCCAGATAATTCTGTAAACTGGATGATAAAGAAAGCCCCCGTATGGGGGTTTTTTTTATTGTCTTTTGTAAGATGCTGCGAACAAATTATAGGGATTCATGGTACATACTTTATAGCTTCCTTCCCCTGATTATTGACAGATGTTGGCATATATGCCAACATCTGTGACATGGGTAAGGATACTCGTGCCATTTCATGGATTAAGTCTGCACTTAAGGAATTCCGTAAATTCCCGCAAGGTGCGCAAAATAAAATGCTGACTGCATTAACGATTGCTGCGGAAGGTAGTAAGGCGGATATTGCAAAGCCACTCAAGGGATTGGGTTCAGGCATTTATGAAATTGCGCTTGAGTACAGCAGTAATGCCTATCGGGCGATTTATACCGTCAAGATTGGTGATGATATTTGGGTAGTCCATTCATTCCAGAAAAAATCGACGAAGGGAATAAAGACACCAAAGAAGGAAATTGATTTAGTACGTGAGCGAATCAGATTACTGAGAGAGCAACTGAAATGACCAAAAAACTGGAAATCAAAAAAGGCAGTAGTAATGTCTTCAAGGATCTGGGTGTTCCCGGTTCTGATGTTAAACACCTCAAGGCCCAGCTTGCCGCTGAAGTCATCAGGATTCTTGATAGCCAGAAATTATCTGTACGCAAGGCCGCAGAGCAAACCGGTTTTGATCACGCTGATTTTTCACGTATCCGGAATGCCGATCTTGCACGTTTCACTATCGATAGGCTGGTTACTATCCTGAATAATCTGAACCGGCATATTGAATTAAAGATTACACGTTTGAAATCTGCATAAATAGTTGGGGCAGAGTAAAAACCCTATCCCCGCCAGAGAACGTTCCACTCCCTTTATTCTTTAGGCCAATCTCTTCGTATCAAAAAAAACCGCACACATACAAAAATTATGTGTTTTCACTTTTCATTTGCCTGTATGGTTAATCCAAAAATAATGATAAGGGCTTATATAAGGTGTCTACGACTTCACAGGAAATGATGAAACAACCCGATCCGGTCTCGTTTTGGGAGGCCTTTGTTTACTGGCTCAAGCTGGGGTTTATCAGTTTTGGCGGACCGGCAGGGCAGATCAGCATGATGCATCAGGAGCTGGTAGAGCGGCGGCGCTGGATTTCGGAGCATCGTTTTTTGCATGCACTGAATTACACCATGGTGTTGCCGGGGCCGGAGGCACAGCAGTTGGCAACGTATATTGGCTGGTTAATGCACGGTGTGCGCGGCGGTATTGCTGCCGGTATTTTGTTTGTGTTGCCGTCGCTGTTTATTTTGATTGCGTTAACCTGGGCCTATCTGGCTTATGGTGATGTGCCGGCGGTTGCCGGTATTTTGTATGGCATCAAACCGGCGGTCACGGCCATTGTGGTTTTTGCGGCTTATCGGATTGGTTCGCGTGCATTGAAAAATAATGTGTTGCGTGCGCTGGCGGTGCTGGCGTTTATTGCGATTTTTGTTTTTGATATTCCGTTTCCGTATATCGTGTTAATGGCGGGTCTGATTGGTTATGCCGGTGCGCATTTTGCGCCGGACAAATTCAAGGCGGGCGGGCATCATGGTGATGCGAAGGGCTCTTATGGTCCGGCCATTATTGATGATGACACGCCTATACCGGCACATTCACGTTTCAAGTGGAGCCGTTTCATTGTTTATTTGTGCATTGGTTTATTTATCGGTGCCGGTGTGCTGGCATTGCTGGCTACAACGTATGGTTGGCAAGGAACGCTCACGCAAATGGGCTGGTTTTTTACCAAGGCCGCACTGGTGACTTTTGGTGGTGCCTATGCGGTGTTGCCTTATGTTTATCAAGGCGGTGTTGAACACTATGCGTGGTTGACCGGCACACAAATGATTGATGGTCTGGCGCTGGGTGAAACCACACCCGGTCCGTTGATCATGGTGGTTGCGTTTGTTGGTTTTGTCGGCGGCTGGACAAAAGAAATCTTTGGCGGCGATATGCAATTGTTGGCGGGTGCGGCCGGCGCGAGCGTTGCCACGTTGTTTACTTTTTTACCGTCGTTTCTTTTTATATTGCTGGGCGGGCCGCTGGTGGAAGCAACACGCGGAGATATTAAATTCACAGCACCGTTAACCGGTATCACAGCGGCAGTAGTGGGCGTGGTGCTTAACCTCGCCACCTTTTTTGCCTATCATGTGCTTTGGCCGGCAGGTTTTGATGCGCAGTTTGAATGGTTTTCTGCATTGATTGGCGCGCTGGCCTTTATTGCATTGTTTAAATACAAGGCAGGTGTTGTTCAGGTGATTGGTGCCTGTGCAGTGGTGGGATTGGGATATTCACTGTTGTTGTAACGCATTAATTGTCGCCGACCTTTTTTATCCGGAGTTGCTGAATGAAGTATGACCTGGCGCTTTTAAAAGAAATCATGATAAATGCAGCGCGTGAGGAGTTGTTGCCGCGCTTTGCGGATGTGCGGCGTGATTTCAAGGCAGACGGTTCGTTTGTGACAGAAGCCGATATGGCGGTGCAGTCGCGGGTTATCAGGGAACTGAAACAGCATTATCCTGACACGGTGTTGTTGGGCGAGGAAATGACAACAGAGGAACAGTTGTCATTGTTAAACACGAGTGATGCATTGTGGTGTCTTGATCCGCTGGACGGCACCAGTAATTTTGCCATTGGGATTCCTTACTACTCGGTTTCGCTAGCCTTGATCGAAAAGGGACAGCCGGTGTTTGGCATTGTTTATGATCCCAATCGGGATGAATGTTTTGTCGGTATTCGCGGGCAGGGGGCGTTTTTGAATGATCAGCCCTTGCAGGTCGGTTCACCGGATTTGCCGTTGGAAAAATGCACGGCGGTGGTTGATTTCAAACGCTTGCCTGAAAAACTGGCCATGCATCTTGTCAGTATCCGACCCTTTGCCTCACAACGCAGTTTTGGTTCGGTCGCACTGGATTGGTGTTGGCTGGCGGCGAGTCGCTTTCATCTTTATTTACATGGTCGGTCGAATATCTGGGACTATGTTGCCGGTAATCTGATTTTTAGTGAGGCCGGTGGTTTTTCTTCTACGCTGGAAGGTGAAGCGATTTATATCAACGAACTCACACCGCGTTCTTCAGTCGGCGCACTGGATCAAAAACATTTTAATGCGTGGTATCACTGGCTGGCAGAGCATAATAAGTAGAATTGCGCTTGATTGATATTCAATTGAGAGTTTTTTCATTGTTATTTTTTTCACGATAATTTTCCCCCGGCTTTTTGATATATGCCTGAACTGTGGTCTGTAATTTGTATATATCGATCGGTTTGGGCAGGTAGTCATCAAATCCGGCTGCATGTCCTTTTTTGATATCACTGTGCATGGCGTTGGCACTGATAGCAATAACCGGTATGTGGCTGGTTGCATTATTTTGTTTCAGTATTTTTAATACTTCATAACCGTCAATCATGGGCAGGTTAATATCCAGCAGGATTAGATCCGGTTTGTGTGTGCGTGCAATCTCCAGACCAAGGTAGGGCTCATGTGCAGACAGTAACTGGATTTCCTTGTTCTCATTCAATACGGTAGAAACCAGCCGCAAGTTGGCCGGGTTGTCTTCTATATATAGAATAGTGCTTTTGTTATTTTTGGTGTGGTTGTATTCACTAAGGCGAGTAATTTTATCACCATCGTATGTGGTCATTTCAGGTGATATGGTTTTCTGTAATTCAAACCAGAAAGTAGTGCCTTCACCTAGCGTACTCTCAAGACCAATTTTACCCCCCATTTTTTCAATAAATGATTTGGTGATAACAAGGCCGATACCTGTACCCTGAATAGTTGAGTTCTGTGCCCACAGCCTGTTGAAAGGCCTGAACATTTCATCCTGATCTCTTTTTGAAATACCGATACCGGTATCCTTTACAGTGATGCGAATAGCGTCATCATTTTTTTGTTCACATGAAATACTGACATTGCCTTCCTGCTTGTTGTATTTGATCGCATTGGAGATAAGATTCAACATGACCTGTTTCATGCGCGTTCTATCAGCAATGACATATTTGTTCTGGCAAGGTGTTTCAAGAAAATTAAGGGAAATACCTCGTTCTTTTGCAATTGACCGCATCAGTATATTACAGTCTTCCATCACATCCAGAATATGAACCGGTTCCATGGAAAGCTCGAGTCTTCCGGATTCAATTCTCGACAGGTCAAGCACTTCATTGATTAGTTCAAGTAGATGATGACCTGCTTTTGAAATTTCCTTGATATGTAACTTGTCATCGGTATGCAAGTGGTCGTTCTCATTCATTTCCAGTACTTGTGTAAAGCCGAGAATGGCATTCATTGGTGTGCGCAATTCATGACTCATACGTGAAAGGAATTCGGATTTTGCTTCACTGGCTTTTTCTGCCTCTTCCTTGGACTGAATCAATGCCTCTTTATAGGATAGCTCCTCGGTGATGTCTCTTATAATACTTGTAAACATTTGTTTACCATCAATCAGCATTTCATTAACACTGATATCAATAGGAAACAGTTTTCCACTTTTGTGTTTTGCGATGGAGGATATATTATGATTCTTTGACGTGCCATTCTGGAAACGATTATCCATTACCATTCCGTACAATTGTGTTACATCATCATCCAGCAGTATTTGTATATTTTGTCCTATTATTTCTTGCGGGTAGTAACCAAAAATAGCTGCAGCACCGGGATTAAAAGTATCGATAGTTCCCTGATCATTAATAGTAATAATGGCATCGGAGATGTTTTGTAGAATTGAACGCTGTCTTGTTTCACTTGAGTGGGCAATTTTTACGGCATTTTTCAGATCTGTATTGGCATTTCTCAGACCAACACGCATTGCATCAAAGCTGTTGACCAGATCGCCTATTTCTCCGGTTGCATTATCAATAGAGACGCTGACATCAAATTGGCCGCCTTCCAGTAATTTAGCGGCTTTTTTAAGTTTATTAATTGGACGGCGTATTGTTTGTTCCTGCCACAGTAATGTACCTATTGAGACAAGACCGATAATGAGCAGTATTAACATGTTGAGTTTTTTTACTTCATTCTGAAAGCTAATCACGTCTTTCTCTATATTAAAACTCATTGACATGGTAGCGACATTTTCTTCATCCCAGACAAGAGGTACATCGATGGTTTTTATGTATTGACCACTTAGGGGTGATTTTTTCTCTAATGGATAAAGTTGTTCACCGAAAGGAGAAACAATGGTGAGCTGTAGCCAGTTGTGATTATCCATACTTATCTGGTGGTCAAGCGAGTCGTATAACTCTGAATAATTATTATTCAAAATCAGTTTTGTTATTGTTGGAGATATGGCAAGAAGTACATCCCTTTCCCTTTCTACGGTATCCATTATCTGGTTTTTAATAATATTGGGAGTCCAGTGAAGATTAATAACCAGAATAAATGAAAAAATAACGAGTAGCGCAGGCAACAGAATTTTTGCGCGGATACTGGATAAGAAAGGTTTCACGCTAGTCAACATAAAATTCTTCCAGCCCCATATTTAAGAGTGGCCTGTATTCTTCTATTGTTGCCACTCCAATTTTCTTGATTGGCACATTAGCAAACAATTTTTTACCTTCCTCGGTTTCCCCGATGGCAAGCAGAGCCTGCTGTATTTTTTTTGCAACAACTTCGGGAACGCGAGAATGAACAGAAAAGGCATGAGGTGGCACTTTTGCTGTTTCATAAATAACACGCAGTCTGTCTTTTATAATCGGTTTTTGTTTATGCAGTGTTTTCTGGACACCACCGCCAGCATCTGTTTTACCCAAAACAACATTAAGGTAGCTTGAATTGTGTGTCTGGGTGTAGACCGGATTAATGTTGATATTAAATATTTTTTTCAGATCATGACGCACCATCAGCGATGCGCCCATTGCATTGGGAGCAGGGAAAGCAATGTTCTTTCCATCAAGTTCATATATATTTTTAAACGGGCTGTCTTTTCTGACAACCAGCACACCATACAAGAGCCGTTCAACATCACGCACCAGCGGCCTATAGCCCTGTGATTCTTGAGCAAGCATCATGCGATAGGGATTGGTATAGGCAAAATCAAAATTGCCTGCCATATATTCACTATCAAATTTAGTAATCGTATCTGAACCGCGTAGGGTAAGATGGATTCCGGACAGGAGTTCTACCTGATTGAGTATTGGCCGCCAGATAGACTGGATTTTCCGTATTGTGAATTGGGGGGCAATACCAACAATATAGGCAGAACGCGCATGCTCTTCATTTTTATGCGCATGGGAAACCGATGCCTGCAGTAAAAAAGCAATTAAAGTACTTATAAAAAGACAGAGTTTTTTCATGGTATTATTTACAACATTACATGTGTGTATTTGGAATGGTTAACGGCACTATGCTGGTGCAGATTGGCATATAGTTGCTATGGGAAATGCAATTTGTGAAACAGAACTCATGACCGGATATATTCAGACACCGCTCGATGATTACGAACTGATCGATTTCGGTAATGGCCGCAAGCTGGAACGCTTTGGATCTGTTCTTGTAGACAGACCGGCACCGCAGGCTACAAAAGAACCTGCCTTGGCATCATGGGATGCAGACTGGGTTTACAGTGGTGATCGTGTTGCTGCAGGCAAGTGGCAGGCAAGGAACAATGATTTGCCCAACCACTGGAAAATCAATATCGATGGTCAGTACATGTTGATTCAGTTGAGTGATGGCGGGCAGGTTGGTTTGTATCCGGAGCATATTGCCTGTTGGCGTTGGGTGCGGGAACGTCTGGAAGGCGGTAATGACAATGGGGAGTTAACAGTACTTAACCTGTTTGCAGCCACTGGCGGTGCGACATTATCAGCTGTAAATGCCGGTGCGACTGTCACTCATGTGGATGCATCCAGTGCGGCAATTAATCAGGCGCGTGAAAATGCAGGCCAGGAAGGGGCACGCTGGATCCGTGAAGATGTCATGACCTATGTTGAGCGTAGTGTAAGAAGGCGCGAAACATTTGATTTGATTATTGCCGATCCACCGACATTTGGTCGTGGGCCAAAAGGGAAATCATGGGAGATACAGACGGATCTAGCTAAACTGATACACCAGTTACCGCATCTGGTTTCACAGGACTGCCGTGGTGTCTGGCTTTCCTTTCATACTACCGAGTGGTCATCGCAAGCTGTTGAAAATATGTTACTGGAGAATTTGCCTGAGCGCAGGTTTAGCCATTATGCGCTGGGTGTGGCAACAAAAGACGGGCACATATTGCAAAGCGGTCATGCAGTTTGCTGGGAAGCCTGATAATTTTTATATTTTTTCAAACAAAATAACCGCCACTTAAAGTACCGGATATATACAGGTGATTGATGCTCCGGGGTTTTAGTGGTTTCTGTGTCAGGAAATAGCAATAATACAAGGGTTTTTATTCACCTCTGATAAAGGGGAATTGAAAATAGTGTTTTGCCGATAACTGTACTGTAAAAGCAGAAGAGGCAGGACAGTGCAAACAGACAATACACAGGGTGGTGATCTCACCCATCTATACAAACGTATTCCCAAACTACAAGGTGATTTACATCGTTCCTTTTTAATTCAAATCAGGGCAGTCAGTCAGATTTGGCGGCGCCTGATGTACTTTAGTTGGGAACAGACAGTATTTATAAACTGGGCCGAGCGTTTACAACAGCTGGCAGATAAATACAGCAAGATTGATCCTGATGAATTTGGTATCAATCTTGTTTCAATTGTGAAACTGGCCACTGATTCCCTGAAAAAAAATACCCCGCTTTCTGATAGTCAACGACGTGAAATATCGGTATTGCTTGATTCACTGGAAAAAAATATTTCCTCAAGCGTGAAATCCGCAAGTGATGATGTTTCACTTAATGAAGATAATGAGTCACAACAGACGATTGTTATTATTGACGACGACCCTCTCATCATGGAATTTCTGCAACTCCATCTTGAACATTCCGGTTACAGGATAAAGGGTTTTCAAAACCCCGATGAGGCATTGGAATACGTTGGTCAAACGCAGCCATCGGCCATTATTGTAGATATTATGTTCCCGGGTGATGAGGCAAGAGGTATCAAGATAGCAAAAGATATCAGAAAATTATCAGAAGAAGACATGCCTATTCTGTTTTTATCGGCAAGAGAGGATTTTTCAATTCGTATGCAGGCAGTGAAGGCAGGTGGTAATGCATTTATTACCAAGCCAGTCGATATTTCCAGACTGCTTGATCGTTTACAGGAATTAACACGGCAACATAGTGAACAGGAAAAACGGGTTTTATTGATTATGCCGGATTCTGAATTGCGCAAGCGTTATTCAGGTATGTTGTCACATGATGGTGTGTCGGTGCATTTTATTGATAAGCCACAGGAGACAGTTGCAGAGCTGGTGGAATATCAGCCTGATCTTGTTGTGATAAGTGAAGAAGTTGATCATTACGAAGGTATGCAAATTGCAAAAATGATTTACCAGCAGGATGATTTTTCCGGTATTCCGGTTATGTTTATTACGGATGAAGTGACACAGGCCAAGAGAAAAACTGCATACAGTCTGAATGCAGATATTATTGAAACAGACTCTTCGGATGATCTTGTTATCTCGTTTATAGAAAGTCGTATCTCACAATACCGTAAACATGTTACCTATAGTGAATATGCTGCGATGCAATCGATGTCGTGCAAAATACGGAACCGTCATGAGTTTATGTATGAATTGTCGCTGGCTGTTTCATTGTCGGGGAAACAGAAAAAAGGAGCCACATTATTTTTTATAGAGATCAGTAATCTGAATTTTATGCGTCAACGTTTTGGTATGGATTGTGGTGATCTGGTAATGCAGGATGCCGGACATATTATTACCAGCCTGATAAAGGATCGTGGAATGGTATGTCGTTATAGTGACACTGTATTTTCAGTATTGATTTCAGATTCTGTGAATCTGGATGAAATAAATCTGCAGAAGGAAATATACAGCAAACTTCATTCCTACCGCACCAGCCTGAATAATGAAATGCTTTCCATGGATGTGGTTGTTGGCGGAATTGCATTAGACAGTCACCTGAAAAATACAGGTCAGGTAATAGATGAAATATTACATGCTTGCGAGATTGCACATGGCAAGACACCAGACAAGATATATTTTTCTGACATAGATCAGGCAGATTCATCTAATGAATCAGACAAGAAGAAATGTTTGCAGGAAATAAAATATGCGCTTGCCAATGAAGGTTTTAAGCTGGCATATCAGCCTATTATGGATTTGCGTAATGAAGGCGCTGACAAGTATGAATTATTATTACGTTTGTTCAATAAAGAAGGACAGATTATTTCTCCTGCAGAATTTTTCCCGGTTGCACAGGAAAACAATATGATGGGCGCCATTGATCGATGGGTAATAGAGCATGCACTTAAATCATTGAGTATGATTCCAAAAGGAATGGAACATCCATTGTTATTTATGAAGATTTCCAATAATTCCTTACGTGATGACACGCTGGTACATTGGTTAGCTGAAAGAATAAATAATTATGGATTAAAGAATCCATCTCTCGTTTTTGAATTAAACGAGAGAATGATTACTCGTTGTCATGATCAGGTAATAATGTTCAAGCAAAGGATAGAAGATAAAGGCTTCAAGCTGGCGCTGGAGCATTTTGGGACACTTAAGGATTCATTGCGACTACTGGAACAAATACGACCTCATTATGTAAAAATTGATGGCTCAATGATAAGAGGGCTTGGCTATAACCGCATACATCAATCAAAAGTGACATCCATTACCGAAAAAGCAAAACATTATAATTGCGAAACAGTGGCTGAATTTGTGGAAGAGGCAACCAGCCTGACAGTCCTTTGGAAATGTGGTGTTGATTTTGTACAAGGGCATTTTCTACAGGAGCCTGCAGAAAGTATGACGCATGATTTTATTGTTGATGAAATATCACAGGCTGTTTGATACGAGCACACGATAATAAAAGGGGTAAAGTTTATTCTTTACCCCTTTTTTATCTGTATTACTGAATAACAATAAACATTGCCGTATTGCCGCGCTGAATATTCATTAGCAAGGCATTTTGTTTTTTGCGTGCAATTTTATTGAGAGTATCAAGATCCTTGATGTCTTCCCGATTTAGGGAAGTGATAATGTCACCTGGGCGTAGTCCGGTAATAGCAGCAGGACTGCCGCGTTCTACTTCAACCAGCTGTACACCCTCGACCTTGCCATAAAGTGGTGAGTCTTCTTCAATATTGCCTAAGGTAGCACCTTCAAGTCGGGGGTGGATTTTTTTACCGGAAAGTTTTTCCTGATGTGGTTCGGCAATCACGGCATGTAATGTTTTGGTTTTTCCATTACGCAGTATATCCAGTGTGACCTTGTCACCAATACGAACCAGACCTATTGCATTACGCAGATCAGTCGACTTGGTTACTTTCTTGTTATTGACTTTAATGACGATGTCACCGACTTTAAGCCCTGCCTTGTCAGCAGATGCACCTTTTACAACTTGTGCAATAACAGCACCCTTGGTTTGCTGAAGTTTAAATGCACTCGCCAGTTCCGGTGTCAGATCCTGTACTACTACACCTAAACGACCACGACTGACTTCACCATGTTCAACCAGTTGCTGCATGATCTGATGCGCCATATTGATAGGAATGGCAAAACCAATACCAATATTGCCGCCACTGCGTGAAAAAATAGCCGTATTAATACCGACCAGTTCACCATGCAGATTGATCAATGCGCCACCGGAATTACCGGGATTAATGGATGCATCGGTTTGAATAAAATTTTCATATCCCTTGAGTCCAATACCACGTCCCAAAGCACTGACAATACCGGACGTGACAGTCTGGCCAAGACCGAATGGATTACCAATGGCGACAACAAAATCACCAACTCGCAATTTATCCGAGTCAGCGAGTGGAATGGCAGTCAGGTTTTTTTCCTTTACCTGCACAATCGCGACATCGGAATCCGGATCAGCACCCACCAGTTTTGCTTCCAGCTTACGTCCATCTCGCAGACTGATTGTAATTTCATCCGCGTTGGCGATGACGTGGTGGTTAGTCATGATATAGCCGTTGTTAGCATCAATAATGACACCGGAACCCAGACTCTGGGTTTCACGTTCACGTGGTCCATTACCAGGGTTGCCGAAAAAGTGACGAAAGAAAGGATCATCAAATAACGGGTTTTGACGTAGTTTTACATGACCGCGTGTTGCAACATTAACAACACCGGGCATGACGTTATCCAGAATCGGTGCCAGTGTTGGTAAGGGTTTGCCATTGACTGCATCCGGCAGGGCAGCAAAAGCCGGTTGTAATATCAAGGAGATGAAAAACAAGACTAAAGAAAATGACCATCGTTGATTGATCATTGGATGATTTCTAGTTTCCACTGGTTATTTACCTCTGACAATTACTGTTCGTTTTTTATCGGACATTCAAATTATTATTTTGTTCGCAGTCAAGGCTATCGGCGTTTTGATCGTACGATAAAGACCGGATCCATAAAAAACCTCCCGCGCCCGACTGGTGATGATACCAGTAACAGGCTCGGGAAAGGGGGGGGGGAGGAACCGCTATTAACTTTCTATTTCAATCTTGCGTGCCAGCCCTTTTTCCTGTTTGGCAATACTGATTTCCAGTACACCATTTTTGTTTTTGGCACTGATCTTTTCCGGATTTGCTGTATCCGGCAGACTGAATCTGCGATAGAAAGTACCAAAGGCACGTTCTATGCGCTTGTAACCATCACGTTCTTCCTTTTTTTCCGACTCGCGTTCACCCTTGATGGTGAGAATGCCGTCTTCCATATGGATATCAATATCCTTGGAATCAACGCCGGGAATGTCGGCATGTATTACAAAACGGTCAGCCTCTTCCTTGATATCTACTGCCGGTGCCCAGTCACTGGTGACAACATTGTCGTCATTCTGACCAGGCA
>JAOUJV010000118.1 GCA_029882995.1 Gammaproteobacteria bacterium
TGTCCATCATTTTCCATGATGGATGAAACGCACTGAAATGCATTGGTACATCTGGCCCAAGGTTTTCAACAACCCATTGAGTCATTTCTTCCAGTTCCCTTTCCGAATCATTCTCACCTGGAATCAAAAGTGTTGTGGTTTCAAGCCACACATCCGTTTCTTTTTTAATATAAATCAGCGTCTCCAGAATGGGAACAATATGCGCACCTGTCAGCTTCCAGTAAAAGCGCTCCGTGAATGCCTTCAGATCAACATTGGCCGCATCCATGTAAGAGAAAAATTCTGCTCGCGGTTCTTCGGTAATATACCCCGCTGTAACAGCCACTGATTTGATATCCAGTTTGCGACATTCCTTTGCCACATCAATTGCGTACTCATGAAATATCACTGGATCATTATAGGTATAGGCAACACTCTTGCAGCCTGTTTGTTTTGCAACACGGGCAATGTCTTCCGGCATGGCCTGATCGGCTAGCGTATCCATCTCGCGTGACTTGCTGATATCCCAGTTTTGACAAAACTTGCATGCCAGATTGCAGCCGGCTGTACCGAATGACAAAACCGGTGTGCCGGGCAAAAAATGATTCAGCGGTTTTTTCTCAATGGGATCGATGCAATAGCCGCTTGAGCGACCATAAGTTGTCAGGACAACCTGACTATTCAGATTTTCACGCACAAAACACAAACCGCGCTGGCCTTCATGCAGTTTGCAGAACCTTGGACATAAATCACATTGAACCCGCCCGTCATCCAGCTTATGCCAGTACCGGGTCGGGAATGCAGGATTGGGTTGTTGTAAATTCATAACTTTATGATGGGTGCGTTTAGCAAAAACTTCAATGCATCCCTGTTGAATTCACCGCATTGTGCCATTATTTATGGAGCAAGAGACAATTAAGGTGATCGAGGTCAAAATTATGGGTTCAATTCGTACCCCAGCTGTAGCTGGCATGTTTTACCCTGCGGATCAGCAGGAATTGCGTGCGATGGTTGATTCCTGTCTGCGTGATGCGCCGCCAGCCAATCATGCCCCCAAGGCCATGATTGTCCCGCATGCCGGTTATGTCTATTCCGCCCCGGTTGCGGCCAGTGGCTATGCAAGACTGGCAAGTGTGCGGGAGCAAATCAAACGGGTTGTTTTGCTAGGACCTTCACACCGGGTTGCACTTTATGGACTGGCAATGAGCAGTGCTGATCAATTTGCTACTCCACTGGGCAATATCCCGATTGATAAATCTGCCCTGTCACAAATTAACGATCTGCCACAGGTGAAAATGATGGATCAGGCCCATGAGCTGGAACACAGCCTGGAAGTACACTTGCCCTTTTTACAGGAAACATTATCTGATTTTATGCTGGTTCCGCTAGTAGTGGGCGATGCATCACCAGATGAAGTCGCACAGGTGTTGGAAAGATTATGGGGCGGTCCTGAAACCCTGATCGTGATCAGTTCTGATCTAAGTCATTTTCATGATTATGCATCGGCCCAGATACGTGACAAACGCACTTCCAACGCAATTGAAAACCTGCAGCCGGAAAAGATTCAGTATGATGATGCCTGCGGGCGTAATCCCGTTAATGGTTTGTTGACTGTTGCTCGCAAACTGGGATTGCATGCAACCACCATCGACTTGCGTAATTCAGGTGATACGGCAGGCGATCGGGATCGGGTTGTAGGATACGGCACCTATGTCTTCGAATAATTCCATATCGGAAGAACATCGCTCGCTATTATTAAAGCTTGCAAAACAATCCATTCAAAACGGTCTGCAAACCGGTAAGCCACTGCCTGTAAATGTTGAAGATTATCCACATGAATTACAACATAAGCGCGCAGCATTTGTGACACTGGAAATTAACGGCCAATTGCGTGGCTGCATCGGCACACTGGAAGCACAACGCCCGCTAATACTGGATGTGGTCAAAAATGCCTTTTCAGCTGCATTTAATGATCCACGCTTCCCACCATTGAAAGAATTTGAATTTGAAAAACTGCATTACCATATTTCCGTTTTACATCCGGCGGAACCTATGCATTTTCATTCAGAAAGCGATCTGGTAGGACAAATGCGTCCGGGTATTGACGGCCTGATACTTGAAGATGGTTATCATCGGGGAACTTTCCTTCCCTCTGTATGGGAATCGTTACCCGATCCACACGATTTCTGGATACACCTTAAACACAAGGCAGGATTGCCCCCCAATTACTGGTCAGATACCTTACAAGTATTGCGTTATACAACTGAATCGTTTCCCTGAAAAACAGCCTATAATTAATCTGTAAATTTCATCTGGAACGGAATCAATCATCATGCAAATGGGTCGTACACCAAAATTTATACTCGTTTTTATTATCCTGCTCATGACCATTGCCGTGAACTTGCCCGATAACATGATCAGTCGGCTTGGTATCGGACCCAATTATTTACTGGCAGCACTGATTGCTGTCGTCATAACAGGTCTGGTCTATTATCGTGGACTACTACTGATAGTGCTGGTTATTTTGATGAGTCTTGCTGCGAATATGCCGGAAACTTTTGCACTTAACTTTGGTATTGACCGTGATTATTTTGTGGCTGCGCTGATTGCACTGGTTATCATTCCTATAGTTGCCAACTGGCTGGAATGATTTGCACTATTTCTTCAAAATAAACTAATGAAACATCCCTTTACCTTCATACATTTTTAGAAGCTCGTATTTTTTCTGTTCTATAAAGGCCAGAAATTGGGGTATGAAACCTCATCATCACTCAATACATGCAGTACCTGACCATGCGTAATTTGATCCATTGCTTTTTTGCCCTGACAACCGGAACTGGATGTTTCAAGCCAGAAACATCCAGTATCAGATCGCTGACCGGGTCATCTTTATTCATACTATTTCCTGATTAATTATTTATTTCTTTCGAATGAAATAATGATAATGACCATTGTCTTCGTATGTTTCAAACAAATCATGGCCATCTGACTCGGCGAAATTCGGAAAATTCACGCATGAGAATTTATCATCACAAACAACATGTAATACCTGTCCACTAGCAAGACTCATCATTGCTTTTTTTGCCTTGAACAAAGGCATTGGGCACACCATGCCACACACATCAATTTCCGCATCAAAGTCCGTCATACCTTACAAACACCCGCATTTTTCTTTTTGATAAAATAATGAAAAACACCTTCTGTCTCGAAACTCCTGAAAAGTTCATGACCACATTGTTGTGCAAAATTAGGGAAATTTGATCGAGAATCACTGTCGGTACAAATGATGTGCAAGACCTGATCAACATCCAGCTGATCGATCGCCTGTCTGGCTTTGAACACCGGTAAAGGACAAGCCATGCCAGTCACATCAAGCTCACTATCAAAATATGTCACTCTCACACTCCAGAGGCAATCCACCTGATAATGTTAACGGCAAAAATTGAAGTGGCTTTAAGTAAAAACCCAGCCTGAAGCTGGGTTATATCTAGTATGTGTATGAAAATACAAAATAATGCCAAACCGGTTATTTGGGTATACAACCACCAATAGAGCCTTTGGCACAGACCACCCGATTCACCCAGATAGCATGGTCAAAACGGGTATTCGTTAAATCAGCTTCACTCAGATCGGCACCACTCAAATCAGCATAGGAGAAATCTGCGTTCTTCAAGTTGGCACCTATTAGGACAGCACTTCGCAATGAAGTACCCTTTGCAATCGCATTTTCCAGCTTCACTTCACGCAACATGGCGCCGCTTAAATTTGCGTACGATATATCAGCCTCAAACAAATTGGCTTGCCATAAGCTTGCGCCAATCATATTCGCAGTACGGAATGAAGAGCCTGAAAGATTAAGCTTGTCCAGTTTGATGCCCTGTATCTGGCAATTATCCCATTTGATATCAGGCCCTGCCGGTGTGTTGCAATTTGCCTGATTCTTAAGGACAAAAGTAATTTTATCTTTTTTCTCTATACTCGCATAATAAATACCAACCGGTATCAATACAGCCAACACCACAAATAACAGAATTGTGTTCACGACATATTTGGTTTTCTCACGCTTGCGCCTTTCAATATCCCGTTTTGCCATTTTGGCTCTGAAGCGTGCCAGTCGTGCATCTTCCGATTCAATGCCTTCCATATCACGACGATCATCACCGGTATAATCATCAAGATTAACTTCACGTTCATCTGCCCAGCGACGTGCTGCCTTGAGGCGTTCAGCAACCATTTCATCATTCGGATCTGCTTTCAATATATCAGGTATTAATTCAGGATTGTTTCTGATCTTGCTCCACACTTCTCCATCAACACTGACATCATCTTCCAGATTCAAACGTCCCAGAATAATATGTCGCGAGATAAGGCCAGGAGGAAATGGCCCCTGTACCTTTTCGCCTTTACGGAAATACCAGAGTTGATTAATTGTCATGATGACTAAAACACCTGTTTATAACCACGATAGATAACAAAATATAGACTATCCTAAAAGTTATCGGCAGTTGAAGCCATTTTTCCATATTTAATTGATTTTCATGCCATATTCTTCTTCTGACATTCCACTATCTTCACTGGTCACTCTCCGGAATGCCCTGCCTTCAGCCCAATCCCTTCAAACGGGTCAAATTCTCAAGGCACTGGTACTGGGGAAGCAGCGTGAAGGCGAGATTACACTACAACTGGCCGGCAAGGAAATTCAGGCACAGATCAAAACCAATGTTGATGAAGGGCAAACTCTGCTTCTCAAGGTAGTGGAAGGCGGCAAACAGCCGATCCTGAAACTATTGAATGATCTACTGCCTACCGGGGTGATACCGAAAGAACAACTTGTTCTATTGACTGAAACCTTGAAAACAGAACAGGCTCAAAAGTTGTTTCGTCCTGGTAATTTAATCCATGCCACTGTCATTGCGCAAAATAAGCAGGGACAAACAACCTTACAGGTTAACAATACTGTTTTCACTACCATTACCAAACTACCACTCAATATTGGTCAAATTGTTGAGTTTCAGGTTGCACGGGTGGAAAAAGATTTAACCAGCCTGAAATTATTGACTGTCCCCCAATCTACAGATGTGATTACGCGTGCATTGCGTGCCACTTTGCCACGTGCCGAGGCATTGCCTGCGTTACTTTCCCGGCTTGGTGGATTGGTGTTCCAAAAACCGGAACAACTACTCTCAGGAACGAACGCTCTCACTGGGTCTGTTGTTAATCCAGAAACCCTCGTAAAAACCTTGCCACCTGAGACTTTGGCAAAAAATCTGCCACCTGAAATACTCGCGCTGGCCAAAAATATTTTTCGCGCACTTCCTGACAGGCAGGCAGTATCAACTCCGGAAGGGCTAAAACAGGCCATTTCTAATTCCGGTCTTTTTATGGAAAACAAGCTTGGAACCATTTTGCAAAGTCTGCCTGAAACGGGCAACCCATTAATATCTCAATCTACTGAATTTTCCGGTGAACGCACATTAATGGCGGGTGACTTTAAATCAGGTCTCGCCCGGCTTTTTGCCAGTATTATTACCTTGTTGCAGACAACAACTACACAGCCTGGAATCCAGTCCCCTATTCCGAACAAGACTTCCTTATTTGAGCAATTTGATCTTTTCCGGATTCTTAAACATTTTCTACAACCGGAAACGAAAGGCATGAAAAACCAGCAGGCAGATCAAGCCTCTTTCATACGTGCTGTTATTAAATTG
>JAOUJV010000035.1 GCA_029882995.1 Gammaproteobacteria bacterium
CAACTGTATCACCTGGCCGTACAACTTCAACCAATCGACTGGCAATATCGATTAGCAGATGATCACCTGCCTCATGGCCACAACTGTCATTGATCAATTTAAACTGGTCAAGATCAATAAACATCAGCGCCACCATCAGACCAGTTCGTTTTGATCTGGCCAAGGCATTAGTCAATCGGTCTTTTATCAGCGCACGGTTAGGAAGAGAGGTTAGAGGATCATGTGTTGCTTTCCATAACAGTTTTTCTTCCTCTTGCTTATGTTTGGTAATATCCCTCAAGGTTACTACCAGTATGACATCATCATTACCTTGAATCTTGGCAATATTTGATTCTGCCGGGAAAAAAGAGCCATCCTTGCGATAACCTGTAATTCCATTCTTTTCTCCCATACTCATTGAGATTAATTCTGATTCAACAAAATTATTGTAATACATTTTATGTTGTTCTCTTATATGAGGAGGTAATAACAAATGTATTTCAAGGCCGACCATTTCTTCTTTTGTATAGCCAAATAACTGGCTTGCCATATTGTTCGCCTGAATAATAATACCGTTTTTATTAGCTGCAATGATTGCGCTGTCTGCCATTGCCAGAATGGCATCTGAGAGCTCTCCCAGATTATTATCAGAACTTACAAGTGATACCATATTCCTTGTTTTATCAAGGTATCCATTAGTTTTTTCTCCTGCGCTATTTGTTTCTATATAAATCGCAAAATTCGTACACAATCCCTTGTTTAGCAGTGGAACTGCAATTACATCAAACTCCAGATGTTCTAACGGCATAACAGGTATTAGTTTTACTTCCTCTCGTTTGTTACCTGAAATTTCAAGTATTTTACCTTGTGACTGAATTAACGCCATTAATTCCAGCATTGCAGCTTCTGTCAGAATCTCCTGACCAAACCCTGAAAAAGATTTAATAACCTCAAATCTATGTTCATCTGTTTTTTCTACTACACCGACCAGCTCTCTTCCTTTTATTTCATTGCTCTGATAATTATTAATTTCTGTTTTAATCTCTTTATTATCAAAATCACCCTTATAGCGAGAAGGAATTTCTCCCTTTATTCGCCCGAATGATTTGATGATCTTGAATGTTCCGTCTCTCTGACACTCGGATAAATAGGAATTAACAGCTGCATGATGTGTTTCACTATCCATTATGACTGTACCTTGCGGACCCTTTACTTCAATGTTCTCCAGTGCTTCTAGTAAGACTTCAGAATCAAGGCTACCTGCAAGATTAGCGGCTTTGGCAAAAGCATGAACACACAAATAGGTTCCTTCACCAAAATTTGTCAAAGCCCCATTTCCATTCGGCCATATTCCTGTAACATCGGGGTATTTCTCCATGCGTGATAAAACCTTTCTGTTTTCATCTGAATCTATACTCATAAAATAAGTATTACTTGAGAAAAACCCTTCCCTGACCTCTGGAGACAATGCCATCATCATGACTTCATCATAATGTCCCATTACCACTGCCATGCGTTTCTTAAGCCCACGTTCTGTAAATGAATTGAGCAGCTTAATCTGATCATTCCCTGCCGCGTATGGAACAAATACATCTGCACCGGAATTACCAACCTGAGTCAGTAAATCATCAAAATTATCTGTTCCTATTTCAAAATACTCCTCACCAACAATCTCACCACCTAAATTCAGTAAGGATTTTTTACAGGCATCAATTGACCCTCGTGGCCACTCATAATTATTTCCGGCAAAAAACATTTTTGGCCCGAAACGTTCAGCCATGTAAGGAATCATCATTTCTATTTGCTGATTAGGTAATGCTGCAAAATGGAAAAAATAACGGCTCGATATGCTGCCTTCATAAAAAGAAAAATTGAGGAAAGGGATTCTGAACTTGTCGGCAACATGATTTGCAACAGATATTCGTGAATTTGATAAGAGGTTGCCGATAATTGCAACACAGCCATGATCCTCAATTAATTTTTTTGCAGCCGGGACAGCTGTTTCAGGCAAGCTACCGTCATCTTCAATGATTAATTCAAGTTTGTGCCCAAGAATGCCACCTTGCTCATTGATTTCATCACAGGCAACCTTTCCGGCTCTTGATATTTCAGGGCCATATAGCTCAGCCAGGCCCGTCAATGGTGGCATTAAACCAAGTTTGATCGATGAAGATTTCAACATTTTCCCTCCTGCAATTTATACGGGGATGTGTTTCAGAATCTTCCTTATATTTGCGGCTATCTAGCTGTTTATAATTACTTGTTATACGTGGTGTTTTTGAATATTCATCTTGTATTAGGAATATAAAAATCCCTTCTACTAGAAGGACCCGAAATCCCTTACTTAAATTATCTCTACTACTTATGGTTCCCGACTAAATCTATTAAAACCATATCTGGATCAAATAATTCAAGTCATTGAATACAAAGGTAATAATATTTTTCCTGATATTTCGGTTTGATCTAGATCAATTTATTAGAAAATAAGGAAATTATAATATGCCCCATTATGTGAAACTGAAATGGAGCAAAAGTAATGCCAACGATTATCAAAAATAACCCTCAACATATTCGTAAGTTTATGTGGCTGAATATAGGGATTGGAGTAACCCTATTTGTAGTGATGTTTCTATTAATTATGACAGGTCAGTATGAAAATCTGACTGCGCGTATTGAAACTGAAATGCTACTAAACAGTGTTGCCATTGGTGGTCTGTTATATTCCGCTTTTTTCTTCATACTGGATTTATTTGCAGCCCCCCACCTGCAAACTGAAAAGTAAAATTTATTTTTCTATAAGCCTTCCATTTAACGATGGAAGGCTTTTTTGTTTCTGGCATAATGCCAGTATGAAAAAACGTACCTTGTTATCATGGAGTTCGGGTAAAGACAGTGCCTGGTCTCTTCACATATTACGGCAAAACCCGGAAATAGAAGTCGTTGGACTGGTCAGCACAATTAATGAAAAATTTGATCGTGTTGCCATGCATGCAGTACGTGTTGAATTGTTAAAACGTCAGGCTGAAGCTACAGACCTGCCTTTGCATCTGATCTCTCTTCCCTATCCTTGCAGTAACGAGATCTACGAATCCAGAATGAACGAATTTATTGGCTCAATTAAAGAGGATGGCATTGAATGCATGGCATTTGGTGACTTGTATCTGGAAGATATTCGTGCGTATCGTGAAACAAGACTGGAAGGGACTGGTATTACTCCCCTGTTTCCCATCTGGGGAATTCCGACTGATGAGCTGGCTAATACAATGATTGAATCAGGTCTGCGTGCGCATTTAACCTGTGTCGACCCCAAGAAACTGGATGCCACTTTTGCCGGGCGTGAATACAACCGTGAGCTGATTAATGACTTACCTGATCATGTTGATCCTTGCGGGGAAAATGGTGAGTTTCACAGCTTCTGTTTTGCCGGACCCATGTTCAATAAAGAGGTGAATATTATTTCCGGTGAAACAGTAGAACGTGACGGATTTATTTTTAGTGATCTACTTGCTTAATAAAAATTAAATATTATCCAGATATTCCCAACGCTGGAAAGCGTGCTCAAGCTCACTATTTACTTCTTCAATGCGTTCCAATGTTTCTGTAATTGTATTTTTTTCCTGTTGGTAAAATTCACTGCTACTGATTTTTTTCTGTAATTCGTTCTGTTCCGTTTCCAGTTTTTCTATTAATGTCGGCAATTTCTCCAGTTCACGGGTTTCCTTGTAACTGAGTTTTTTCTTCGATTGTTTGGGTTGTTCATATACTTGTTCTTTTTTTCTGATCTTAAGATTGTTTTCCGTTGGCATAGGTGTTATGCGCTGACGCAACATATCTTCATAACCACCGACATATTCCTCAAACTTACCATTGCCTTCAAATACGATGGTGCTGGTCACCACGTTGTCGAGAAACGCACGATCATGGCTGACAAGCAATAATGTACCTTCATATTCTTCCAGCAGATCTTCCAGCAATTCCAGTGTATCCACATCCAGATCATTGGTTGGCTCATCCAGTACCATCATGTTAGCGGGCTTGGTAAATAATCGTGCCAGTAATAACCGGTTACGCTCTCCACCGGAAAGAATCTTTACAGGTGAATCAATCCGTTCTGGAGGAAACAAAAAGCTTTTCAGATAACCGATAACATGCCGATTTTTGCCGCGCACATTGACATAGTCACTGCCTTCACTGATGTTTTCGCGCACTGTCTTTTCCGGATTCAGGATATCGCGCTGCTGATCAAAATAGGCAATTTCCAGTTTGGTACCCGTAATGACATCACCGCTATGAGGCTTTATTTCACCCAGAATTATTTTCAGTAATGTGCTTTTCCCGCAACCGTTCGGGCCCATAATGCCGATGCGGTCACCGCGCATAATCCGTGTGGAAAAATCCTTGATGATAGTACTTTCATCATATTTAAAATTAATATGCTGTAAATCAACAACACGTTTTCCCGATTGTTCACCTTCATCCACATTCAGGCTGACTCTACCCTGTTGTGAAATGCGTTGGCTACGTTGTTTACGCATTTCCTGTAATCGACGTACCTTGCCTTCATTACGGGTACGACGTGCCTTGATACCCTTTCGGATCCAGGCTTCATGTTCTGCCAGTTTTTTATCAAACTTGGCATTGGTTCGTTCTTCATGTGCCAGTTGCTCTTCTTTCTTTTCCAGATAGCGTTCGTAATTGCATGGCCATGAAGTCAACTGTCCACGGTCCAGTTCAATAATGCGCGTTGCCAGATTTTTCAGAAAAGTCCGATCATGCGTGATAAAGATCAACGCACCCTTATAGGCCTTTAGAAATTCTTCCAGCCAGGTAATCGCGGAAATATCCATATGGTTGGTTGGTTCATCAAGCAATAACAATTCTGGCTCACTGACCAGTGCTTGTGCCAGCATGACACGACGACGTACGCCGCCGGAACAATCCTTAAGCTGTTTGTCTTCAGGCAAATCAAGCTTGGTCAAAATAGTCTCGATTTTCTGATTCAGGTTCCAGCCATCATTCACTTCTATCTTATGTTGCAAGTCGGCCAGTGCGCTTAAAGGTACTTCATTGGCACCGACATGATGAACTGCATTGTGATAGTCAGTAAGCAAGTCGCCCATTTCTCCCAGACCATGGGCAACCACTTCAAAAATAGTATGCGTGTTATCTGCCGGTACTTCCTGTAATAAATGAGAAATGCGCAGGCCATCCTTGCGCCAGATCTCTCCTTCATCCGGTTCGGCATCTTTGGTTATCACCCTGAATAAAGTGGACTTGCCGGTTCCATTACGCCCAACCAGACATACGCGCTCACCGGCATCAATCTGGAAATTGACTTTATCCAGTAACGGGTGATGACCATAAGCCAGACAAATGTCGGTCAATGTGAGTAAGGGCATGTGGAAATTTCTATGGACAAAAACGTATTTTACTCTAAAAATTGTATTTAAATAACAAGGAGCTTCCTGTGTGGAAAAATAACCCGGTCAATTATGGTCACGTCTCCAGATTACTGCACTGGCTTATGGCCATTATCATCATTGGATTAATGATTGTCGGACTCTATATGACCGGACTGGATCGGGAAGATCCATCCCGTCGTGAGCTTTATCATTTACATAAGGCATTTGGCATGACCATTATTTTGCTTGGTATTATTCGTATTGGCTGGATCTTTATTTCCCACCCACCCCAACTGCCTGTAGGTCTCAAGGCCTGGGAGACAAAACTGGCCAAATCGGCAAAACATCTTTTGTATCTGTTAATTGTATTTGTCCCGGTTAGTGGTTACACCATGAGTACCCTGCTTGGTTATCCGGTGGATATATTTGGGTTGTTTGAGCTTCCAATGCTGATGGAAAAGAATAAGGAAGTCGGTGAAATCTTCCGGTCTATCCACTGGATCATTGCCTATCTCATGATTGGTGTCGTTGGTTTACATGCTGCTGGTGCCTTAAAGCATCGCCTCTTTGATGGCGCTGAAAAGGATGTTTTGAAACGCATGCTTTGAACCCATCTACCTCTCGATTCTTCCTTTGTGGCGAGTTATGCCACTAATTAACCCTGTTTTATTCCTACTTTACCGTTAAAAATCATAACCTATTGATATATAAACAGATATTTTCCTCAAGAAATTGCCTGATCGGTTCGACAACTAACTACTCCTTATTAATGTGAATCAATGGCTGGTATCGAGAAATGGCAATGAGTGAAAAACTGGAAACACCAAAATGGGATGAGGCCTTGGCCAACATGGCCAATGAAGAGTTCTTAAAGCAGAGTCGCCCCTTGAACTTGCGAGATTTTAGTGAGTTGGCAGATGAATACAGCTTTCGGCTTGATGACATTATGGTCACTATGTTTCAACTGGTCATCAATGGTGACTGGCAGTATATCGATAACACCGGTATAGAGCAGCAGATTACTCAGGATACACTGGACAAGCTCTATGTAAATCGTCGCTTGAAAGAAGAAGATTTACAAAACTTTAATGGTGACTGGTCACCACGTTAGTAATCAGGAATCGGGCATTTCTGCCCGATTCCAAAAAACTTAATTTGCATTTCGTTCGTTAGCTTCGTTAACTTTTAAATCCCTGCCCATAAATTCATATCCATCCAGTGCCTTGATGGCTGCCTTGGCATCGCTTGAATTCATTTCAATAAAACCAAAGCCACGCGGTCTTCTGGTTTCACGATCCGTCATGATCCTGACTGAATTGACCTGACCATATTCAGAAAACAATTTAGATAGCTCATCTCTGCGTGCCTTGAAAGCCAAATTACCTACAAAAATTGTTTTGATATCCTGATTAGATGTATTTGATTTTGTTTTGGATCGACCTCTTGCAGGTGCACCGGATAATAACGAACCAATGACAACACTCAAAAATACAATGATAGATAAAAATAACTGTGTATCAAACTGACTGGAATTAATAATCGGATAAAGGAACCAGGCTACAACCGCCAGAATACTTGCAATAATGAAACTTCGTACATACGACATGGAAAAATACCCCTCACTACATATCAATCTTGGTTACAAAGGAAATAGACATTTCTGTCCCACCAGTGAATTCTATCAGCTATTGGATGCTATGCAGAATTTGATTCTCTATAGAATGAATGGTTTTTTAAGTTTTTGATATTAATAAAAAAGGCACCCTCTTCAGGGCACCTTTTTCAGGAGAGCATGTAGAAAACTGCTTATTTCTTTCTGCGACCCAATCCAGCCAGCGCTATTAAACCGGAACCAAACAGCCAGACCGCCGCCGGAACAGGAACTGGAGATGCTGCCAATGGTGAAATCAATGCATATATTTCAGCAGTAGTGCCTGTATTTTCCTGACTTATTGCTTGTTGTTCAAACGTAGCACCACCATCACGCGAGAAACCCATCAACATGAAGTTATACATATCACCGCCAATCAACATATCCATGCCATTCATAAAATCATAAGGCATTAATACTGGCCCATAGTCTGGATGTGTCATGCCCACATTGACAGCACTCACCCATACACTATCCGCACTGGCAACAGGATCAGAATTATCACTGGTATTATTTATTGACATGGTAAATTCAAGATAAGCTGAACCTAACATACCTGTGGTCATCTGGTTAAAACCATCTATGCTCATGTCCACCCTGAAGTTCAGAGCCGAAATCTTATCCTGACTGGTCATGGCATTGTAGTAATCAAAACTACCTAACGAGAATAAATTACCCAATGTAGTAGAACCATACTCGCCTAAACCATAGGTATCACTGGCATTCCCATTAAATATAAATGAGTTATCCTTCCAATCAGATTTTTTTTGTGGCGTACCCCATGTAACTGTTGAGACACCACCATCATCGGCATTAGTAATACTAAAGGCTTCAGCACCAGATGCTGTTGCCGGTGTAATTATATCGCCAGCCAAATTAGTAATACTATTGAACGAACCAATGGCATAACCTGAAATTGATGCGGCCTGTGAACCGACCGATAAAGACATTGCACCTGCAATAGTAACCCCTCGCAGGATTTTACTTGCGTTGAAATCCATAACTTTTCCCCTCACTTCTCCAAAATACCTATATATTTTTTTTGGTATTACGAGAGAACTTATAGCAAGTACCGTGCCGGAAATTCTATTTTCTATCCCAATCAATCAGTTATATAGATTTGGAATATTAGAGAATGTTAAATGTGTAAATTATTCCGACAATTACATACTATAGAAATCGTTTATAAAACATACGAAATATAAAAAATTTATTATAAGATCAATCTATTAGGTTTAAAAAAACAACTGTAAAATTTTCTGACATATTGTTGTACATTTTGAATCTTAAACATCATAAAAAAAGCACCCTGTATACAGGGTGCTTTTTTATCAGAAAATATATTTTATTTTTTATTGAGGTCTTTTTTAAACAAGAGCAGGTGGTTTTCTCCCCCTCCGTGCTCACGCTCCCCCTTGTATTCGTATATTAACTCCGGCGCCTGGCAATCCCGGCCAAACCAATTAGACCTGTACCAAACAACCAGACTGCAGCTGGAACAGGTACTGCTGAAACAGGATCTGTTGCTGTAACTTCCAGAGTAGCACTAAAGAATTTAAAATCTCCATTTGTGCCGGTCAGGCATGCTTCTAATGTACCGGCAGTATCCAGTTCAGTAAACGATGTAAGATCAAACGACACGCCATAGGCTGTTGTTACACCATTAGCTACTGTAAATGCCAGATTATCCATATCAGCCATTGCAAAAGCGGCTTCTTCTGCATTCTGTCTATCTTGCAAACCATCATCAGCCACACTCAGTGTAATGGTTGCAGACAGGATATCCTGTAAATCAACATCAAAACCATCATCAGTAATATCAAACAACCAAATGTGAGAATCCCCCGCATTTAATGTCATATCGGCAGGGTCATAGACATCACTGTAAACTGACACTGCATTGGCTGTTCCGGAAACTGCCCAAATCAAAGATAGCGTCGCTATCAATACTCCTTGCTTCTTCATACTCCAAATTCCCCTCACTTAAAAAAAACTACTACATCTTCCTTTAACCTATTCAGTTTTTCTGCACTCACTCTGCCAAATTAAGGTCTTATCTCCCCCGTGAGTACAATATACAGAGCAAATAACATGCCAAAAAAAATAACACCTTAAAATTCAATATGTTATTTTCATTTACTAAGTAGCTGTAAAATTCCCTGACAAATTTTACGTGATCTAGATCAAGGTTCTCTGGAAATCCATGCTGCCATGATCAGCAAATACATATAAATTAGCTACTTAGGTAAAAAATTAACTGTAAAATTTTCTGACATCATATAAGTCTTTGTTTTATTAAGATTAATCAAAAATATCTTTGATTAAAGCGAACAGTTACTAACCGGGAAAGCTATCAAGAAACACTGGCCATACCCGAGCCCTCCTCCAGATACACCTGAAGACATGACGATGCGCGAGGCAGAACCTCTGATACTTGCTCGCTGCAAAAAAGCTTTGCCAGTTTGCATCACTTGATACCTCCCTGTATGAAAATAAAAAAGTTGACATGATAATTACCATTAAACAGGTTTTGCCTTTCTGATTATTTTCTACATAAAACAGCAATATATGCCTCTCCTGCCTGTTAAATACCAGCAATAATCTATACTTATTCATTCAATGTACGGGCTTCAATAAACCCTGTTTCAATCTCGCATAAGAGATATACGGGAAAATAATTAAACCATAAGAAAGTAATATGGTAGCAATGTAATGGACGATACTTCTCAAGAAGATGGTCAGGAAGAAAACCGGTCTCCTGAAATGGATGGCCGCTTTCGTCTTAAGCTTTCGAGTGATTCCCTCACTGCACACCTTTTCCAGCTCACAGCCCCTGTAGGGAATGGCAAACCCGTCACTGTTGAAAGCGTTTTATCCAAACTGTCCAAATCCAAAATCAAACATGGCATTAAGCGCGATGCCATTGAAAAAGCATTGGCGGAGGTTACCAATGGTAATATTCCGGAAGATCCGGTTCTCATTGCTGAAGGTGTAGCCCCTGTACATGGTACTGATGCCAAGGTTGAATGGTTTATTGATGCAGAACATGAAGACGAAACACGGCGTATCGTTTTACCTGATCAACTGATCGCCAATTTTCATCCAGCAACCAAAGGTGAACCGGGTATTGATATTTATGGCAAGGCCATTCGTGCCCGACCCGGTATGGCCATGATGCTGGGTACAGGCGATGGTATTTCATCTGTCATGGCAGGTGAGGTACATGAGTACCACGCCAGCAACATGGGCATACTGGAATACAAGCATGATAAATTGTCTGTGCATTTACCTGGGCTAACGGTCGACAAGGAAAGTTTAAGTGCAACTATGGATATTCTTGCCTTTACCGGTGGAGACAATCCTGAGAGCATAAAACAGGAACATATTATTAATGCCCTGAATAACAATAAAATCGTCTTTGGTATTGATGTGGAAGCCATTAGCAATGCACTTAGAGAAGCACAAGAGTCTGTAGAAAGACGTATAAATGGTGTTATCGTCGCAAAAGGGGTGCCAGCAGTTAAGGGTGATAACGCCGAACTGGACTGGTTAATCAACCCGGAAGAAAAATTCAAAGGGAACCGTCTGGTTGTTCCCGGGCAAATTATTCTAAGAAAAAAATTCGCTACACCTGGTCAAACGGGAAACAATATTTATGGAAAGGAGATGCGTCCAGAGGCCGGCAAGGATATAGCTGTAAAAATAGGCAAGGGAATAGACATAAATCAAACACTTGAAGTAGCTGAATACAATGCCAGAGAATTTGGCTATGTCCGTATGGATAAAGGCAGTCTCGTCATTGTTAACCCCGCCATTGAAACATCAAAAAATGAACTTGAAGCCAGAATGGATCTTTATCCTAAATCTGCTGGTGAAAATGGATCCGAGATTGAGGTATCACAAATAGTTGAACTCCTGAAGGCGGCAAAAGTTACTTTTGGTATTGACGAAAATAATATTAAAAAATTACTGACGGATGCAAAAACAGCGGACAATGGTTATTTAATACAGGCTCCTGTTGCTCAGGGCATTCCTGCTGTTGATGGTGAGGATGGATCCATCGTATGGGAGATAAAAACAGACAGTAAGGTTGAAAATGATCTGCTCGTCATCCCCGGGCAAACCATTGCAATCCGCACATTTGCAACACCCGGCACGGAAGGAACAAATATTCGCGGTAAACCAATAAAGCCCGTCCCGGGTAAGGACATAAAGATTATGAAAGGAGCCGGGATATCCAGCAATATTGGTGGAAACAAGGAAGAGTATAAATCGGATGTGCTTGGCTTCGTTGATTACTTCAAGGATTCGCTGACTGTCAAGAATCCGGTTGTAAAGGTATCAGATGACAAACTTTCTGCCACTATGGATGTTTATGGTCATAGTGGAGGCAAGCAAAAAGTTGCTATTACAGCTGCACAGGTAATTGATGCTATCAAGCACTCCAAGATTACCTATGGATTCCAGGATAAGGTCATTACCAAATCACTGGAAGAAGCGCGTGCATCCAGTGAAGGGATGATAGCCAATGTGACTGTTGCCAAGGGTGACAAGGAAATAAACGGTGAAGATGGATATATAGATTGGTTCCTTGATATCGATTCAGAGGAAAAATACAAACGTATTGTCCTTGCCGGCATGCGTATTGCCAGTCGAATACCTGCAACAAAAGGTACGCAGGGAAAAGATATTTACAGCAAGCCCATCCAGCCTGTTCCGGGTAAGGACAAGGATCTCAAAACCGGTGACATGGTGGAATATACAAAAAGGGAAGACCATGATGAATATTTTGCTTCCATCTATGGTATTGCCTTGTATGCAGACAATACCTTATCTGTTGAAAAACCCAATCTCCAGATTTCAGATGATGGACTGACTGCAACACTTGATATTTATTCACACACTGGGGGGAAAAAACCCAGCTTTGTTGAAGTTGATAATGTAATGCAAATGCTCAATAAATGCGGCGTTACTTTTGGTATTGATGAAACAGCTATTGAAAACAGTCTGCTGAAGGTACATGCGATAAAGGGTGATCCATCAAAAAGCATGGAACATGATGTAGTCATTGCCAAGGGTAAGGATAAGAAAGACGGTATACCGGCAATACTTAATATTGATCATAAAATCGCACCCGGTAAAAGACGCCCTAATGGCACAATTGACCTGCATGAACGCTCATATCCATGGGATGTTTCAGAAGGGACTGAACTGGGAAAATTTACCCAAGCTGTTATGGCTGTTAATGGCACAAAGGTCACTGGAAAAACAATTCCTGCCAATGAAGTAAATGAAGTCAATCTCAAACTGGAAGGGATAAGAATTGATGAAGACGGGACCCTTTTTGCCGAGCTTGATGGTACCTTGCTGATTGATGAGTTTAATCTGCGCGTTACCGATGTGCTTGTCATACAAGGTGACGTAGATATGAGCACAGGCAATATTCGTACAAAATCAGCAGTGCAAATTACAGGATTTGTAACAGCAGGATTTGTAGTAGAAGCATTGGGTGAAGTTATAGTGTCCGAGAATGTTGAAGACGCCATTGTCAGATCCGCCAGCAGTGTTGTTATTCATGGCGGTGTTCGTGGTCCGAGAAGTGAGATATTTGCAGCCAATAATATAAAATCAACTTTTGTTGAATATGGCAAACTGGTCGCAAAAAATGACATTATTCTGGATAAATCCAGTGTTGATGCCCATCTGGTTGCCGGAAACGAGATACGTATCGGTACTGATCAGGGCACATTAATTGCAGGACGTTGTGAAGCAGTCAGACAATTATGGGCTCATGATATAGGTCACCGCGCTTCCGGCATCGCTGAAATACATCTTGGTGTTTCCGGAAAAAAGATTAATCGCAAGAATGAACTCATGCAAAAGGATGAAGAATTAACACCTCAGGAAAAAAAGGAACTGGCAATCATTCAGAATATGATTGAACGTTCAAAAGATGCGGCATTACGTGTCAAGGGAAAGATTTCGTCTGATGTTGAATTATATATCGGTGCCAATGTATTAAAAATACTTGATGAAAAGAGTTATCTTGATTTTTACATTGACCCTGAAACTCGCAATATTACATTTCGCGCCTATGATGAAAGATCTTCCATCCCCGTTATTAAGGAAGAAGAAGACGGTGGTAAAAAAGGCAAGACTCTCAGCATGAACCCGATTTAAAATTCTGTATCATGATTGGTCTATTACAACGCGTTACATCTGCTTCAGTTGTGGTAAATGGCAATCAGTGTGCAAATATTAGTCAGGGTCTACTCGTTTTTATTGGTGTTGAAAGAAAGGATAACAAAACCAGCGCTGATCGCTTACTGGAAAAATTATTGGGTTATCGTGTGTTTCAGGATGATCTGGGGAAAATGAATTTGTCACTGAAAGACATAAAAGGTGGATTGCTGCTGGTGCCTCAATTTACTCTGCCTGCTGATACTAAAAAAGGCACGCGCCCAAGTTTTACAACGGCCGCACCACCGGATCAAGGCAAACAACTTTTTGAATACATCTGCACACAGGCAAAAACCCTTTTCCCAAATACCGCTACCGGTATTTTCGGAGCAGATATGCAAGTCAGTCTTGTTAATGACGGCCCGGTAACGTTCTGGCTACAAACCTAGACTGTATGACCAGAAACAGTATTCCCGTTATTCTGCTGGCTCTTGAATATGCAAGGCCGCTGGAAATAACAGGTCAGCATGGATGATGCTGTTGTTAACAGCCAGAATAAAAAGAAACCAACGGTATATGTACCCATTCTACTCATATCCGAAAAACGTGTTGTCACCAGCAAATCAATCGGATCAAATGCAGTAAAGAATAAAATAGTAGCAACCCCCGCTACCAGAAAGGATGGCCACATAATGGCAACAACCTTTTGTACTTTTGGTATATCAGATCTCATCTCCACTCCTCAGCTCATCTTTTACCTGTTTTGGAAAGATTGATTTATTATTTTTTTTAAAATCTTTCCGGTCCACACACGGAATAGCTTAAATCCATTGCGCCATGTCACACAAGTTTTTATTAATTTATTGATTTCTTATCTGTTTTCAGGCGTGAGCAGAAGAGCTGTTTCGCGCGGAATGGCAATTCTCCCGCTTAATCGCCATTCTTTATTAGCAGGTTCTAATATGATGTGCCAGCTACCGGCAATGAGTGTGCCTGTTTTTACTGAATAAATTCCTGCCTGTTCCTGAGCAAGTGACAAAATCTTATCACGCTTTTCCTGAGTAGGGTGTAACAGTGACAATGTTATTTCATCAGGCAAGCGGATGTTATTGTCACTTTTGAGAATGACACGTATTTGTTCTGTTGATCGACTCAGCATAATGCTTGCGGACAAGCCCAACTCACCTGAACGAACATCTCTGTCCAGAATTTTATTGATAGCCAGTCCTTCCTTGTAATAATCGCCTGCAACCAGACTATCCGCTTCCTTGACGGCAATAATAACCGTCGTAATACCTGCCACTACTGCAAGAAATGGGAAAAAAATAATGAACCAGGGCCAGAAATGTTTATACCATGGTTTTGTATCAGTATTGGCAATCTTGATAGGCATAGCAATATTTCCCGAATTTATTTAAGAACCGGTCCAATGAATTTACCAATATGTGTTGTCTTGATTTCAGGCTTTGTTTTTGATTGCAGTGTAAAATTAATACCGGTACTGGATTTTTTCAGATTAACCGGATCAACACGAATTTGAAGTGCCAGACTGATTACTTCGCCGGGTTTTAAAGCAATGTCCTTTCCATCCGGTATCAATACCATTCCCTCGATACCAATAGCTGATAAATTATATTCATGTTTTATTTCATCCATATTGATCAGTTTCAATGTGTAGACATTCTCGATTAATCCTTCATCAGTTTCACGATATAAGGCATTACGATCACGAATAATATCCAGCTCCAGTGGTACTCTGTTATTAATTGCATAAACAAGACCGGCTATTAAGGAAAACATGACAGCCGCATAAATAATAATACGAGGTCTTATTATTTTTGTTTTCTCATGATGAATTGCATTTTCTGTTGTATAGCGAATCAACCCTTTTTCATAATTCATCTTTTCCATTACATCGTCACAAACATCAATACATGCGGCACAACCAATACACTGGTATTGAAGACCATCACGAATATCAATGCCGGTAGGACAAACCTGAACACACAAAGTACAGTTAATACAATCGCCCAGTCCGGCCTGCTTTGGATCAACATCACGCTTACGTGAACCGCGCGGATCACCGCGCTCTTCATCATAGGAAATAACCAGTGTATCTTGATCAAACATAACGCTCTGGAAACGTGCATAGGGACACATATAGATACAAACCTGCTCGCGTAACCAGCCCGCATTACCGTATGTCGCAAGTCCATAGAAGAAAATCCAGAATGCCTCCCACGGGCCAAGTGTCCAATTCAGAGCACTGTCCCATAATTCATAAACAGGTGTGAAATAGCCGACAAAAATAAATCCGGTAAAGATAGAAAATAAAATCCAGATCGTGTGTTTGATTGCCTTTAGGTAAAACTTGCGCACCGACAATGGTGATTTATCCAGTTTCATTTGTTTGGATCGATCACCTTCTACCAGACGTTCCATCCACAGGAATACTTCTGTCCAGACCGTCTGTGGACAGGCATAGCCACACCAGAGTCTTCCTGCCAATGTTGTAAAGAAGAACAATGCCAATGCGGCAATGATCAAAAGGAATGCCAGATAAATAAAATCCTGTGGCCAGAAGGTAAGACCAAAGATATAGAATTTTCGAGCGGGTAAATCAAACAGAACAGCCTGGCGACTGTCCCAGCTAAACCACGGTACCAGATAATAGATACCTAATAATACCAATACACCCGTAGTACGGAGTCGTGCGAACAGACCTTGCACCTGACGTGGGTATATCTTTCCACGCTTTTCAAAAAGCTTTTGCTGGATTTCTTCCCCGGGCTGTTGTCGGGACTTATCTGGGGCATTCTCGGACATAGATGAATTTTAATGGCATCGATCAAAAGTGACCAATAAAATAAGCGGATGGCCTTATGACCATCCGCCTGATAGCTGATAAAAACGGGTGTTATTCAGCTGACAAACTATAGATGTAGGCAGCCAGCAAATGCACCTTGTCTTCACCGAGGAAATCACGGTGTGGTGGCATTATGCCATTTCGCCCGTTTGCAATGGTTTTCTTGATTGCTCCCAGAGAACCACCGTATAACCATATCTTGTCTGTCAGGTTCGGTGCGCCCAAGGCCGGGTTACCGGTACCGGCAGGCATATGACATGCGGCACAATTGGTTTCAAACAGTGCTTTCCCCGCTGTTGCCTGTGCCGGATTTGCACTGCGACCACCCAGACTAACAACATAGGCAGCAACCTTATTAACACCATCATCACCAATCACGGCCTTCCATCCCGGCATCACAGCCTGACGTCCATCAAGAATGGTTTTCTGAATCATTTCCGGAGAGCCGCCCCATAACCAGTCCTTATCTTTCAAACTTGGAAAACCGGGTGCACCACCGGCATCTGAACCATGACAAGTGGAGCAATAATTTACATATAGACGTTGCCCAATAGCATTGGCCTGCGCATCCTTACTGAGAGTCACAATGTCCTGTTGGGCATACTTGGCAAAAATGGGACCATAGGTCTCTTTTGCATCAGCCATTTCCTTTTCATATTGTGACGTCTGCGTCCAGTTAAAGACACCCTTGAAATTTCCAAGCCCTGGATACAGCACAAGGTAAATCAGAGAAAAAATAATAGTGGCGTAAAACATGCCAAGCCACCAGCCTGGCATCGGGTTATTCAGTTCAACCAGTGTCCCCTCATCCCAGCTGTGGGTCATCTTTTCACCATCAGGGACATCACCAGGGCGTTTTTTAGCGGCAAAGCGGATTAACCACCAACAAGCAAAAATATTACCCAGAGTTAAAACAATAACAAACCAGTGTAGAAAACTATTCATGACGTACGCTCCCGTCTATCTGTCATCGGTTTCATTTTTTCTTCATCGGCAAATGGCAGGTTGGCTGCTTCATCAAAATCTTTTTTGCGTTTGCCGCTCCATGCCCAGATCCATATTCCAATGAATATGGCAAAAATCAATACCGTAAAAAATGAACGTATAGTAGAAATATCCATTATCAGGTTACCTTCTGGTCTTGATGCTGGTGCCAAGAGATTGCAGATAGGCAATCAGCGCTTCCATTTCTGTCTTGCCCTTGACTGCATCAGCAGCACCAGCCTTGTCAGCATCCGTATAAGGCACACCCAGCAAACTCAATGCATTCATCTTGTCAGCAGTAAGCTTGCCATCCAGTCTGTTTTCTTCCAGCCATGGGAAGCCCGGCATATTCGACTCAGGTACAACATCACGCGGATTGATCAAATGAACACGATGCCAGTCATCACTGTAACGACCGCCAACACGATGCAGATCCGGACCGGTACGTTTTGAACCCCACTGGAACGGATGATCATACACAAACTCACCCGCTACCGAATAATGTCCATAACGTTCGGTCTCTGCACGGAACGGACGAATCATTTGAGAGTGACAAACATAACAACCTTCACGCACATAAATATCACGCCCTTCCAGTTGTAATGCTGTGTAGGGTTTTAAACCCGCAACCGGCTCGGTTGTACTCTTCATGAAGAATAACGGTACGATTTCCACCAGACCACCAACACTGATAGTCAGCACAATCAGAATCACCATTAATCCCAAATTTGTTTCTACTTTTTCATGGCTCATGTGATAACCCTCCCTCAAGCTGTCTGCGGGATCGATTCAACAGCAGTCTTGCTACCCTGAATCGTCTTCCACATGTTGTATGCCATAGAAACCATTCCTGCCAGATAAAGTGCACCACCCAGGAATCGAACGAAATAATACGGATACATTGCACTCAATGACTCAACAAAGCTGTAAGTCAATGTGCCGTCATCATTCACTGCACGCCACATCAGACCTTGCATAATACCGGCAATCCACATCGCAGTGATGTACAACACCACGCCGAGTGTCGCAGTCCAGAAATGGAATTCCATTAATTTCTTGGAATACATTTCAGCCTTACCAACAACACGCGGCAGCAGGAAGTAAATTGCGCCGATGGAAACAAAGCCAACCCAGCCCAGTGCGCCGGAGTGTACATGGCCTACTGTCCAGTCAGTGTAATGTGATAATGCATTCACGGTCTTGATGGCCATCATTGGTCCTTCAAAGGTAGACATACCATAGAAAGAAAGTGAAACCAGCAAGAAACGCAGAATAGGATCCGTACGTAGTTTGTCCCAAGCACCTGACAAAGTCATGATGCCGTTGATCATGCCACCCCAACTTGGCGCAAGCAGTACCAGTGAGAACAACATACCGACTGTTTGTGTCCAGTCAGGCAATGCAGTGTAATGAAGGTGATGTGGACCCGCCCAGATGTAGGTGGAAATCAGTGCCCAGAAGTGAACCACTGACAAACGATAGGAATATACCGGACGACCTGCTTGCTTGGGTACAAAGTAATACATCATGCCAAGGAAACCGGCTGTCAGAAAAAAGCCTACCGCATTATGGCCATACCACCACTGAATCATGGCATCCATGGCACCAGCATAAGCGGAATAGGATTTTGTAAGTGTCACTGGAACAGCAGCACTGTTAACGATATGGAGAATGGCAACGGTAATAATGAATGCGCCGTAGAACCAGTTGGCTACATAAATATGTTTAACCTTGCGCTTTACAATTGTGCCAAAGAACACAATGCCATAAACCACCCAGACAACCGCAATCAAAATATCGATCGGCCATTCCAGTTCAGCATATTCCTTACTGCTGGTGATACCCATCGGTAGTGTAATGGCTGCCAGCACAATAACCAGATTCCAGCCCCAGAATGTAAAGCTGGCCAATCCATCACTGAATAATCTGACCTGACAAGTCCGCTGCACAACATAATAGGAAGTCGCAAACAACGCACTTCCACCAAATGCAAAAATAACTGCATTGGTATGCAATGGACGTAAACGGCTGTATGTGGTCCATGGAAGATCAAAATTGAGCTCCGGCCAGACCAGTTGTGCCGCGATGAAGACGCCAACAGTCATGCCAACAATGCCCCAGATAACGGTCATGATGGCAAACTGCTTCACAATCTTCAGATTGTATGTGCTTTGCAGCTCCATATTGTTTTACCTCATTTTTATTTACTAAAAGTTTTTTGTCTGGAAGGTAATCACACCTCAACTTCCTGACACTGAACTAGAAGCGGGTACCTACACCTATCCCGAATACCCATGGATCAATATCAACATCAATAGTTCTAACAGTAGCACCAGTGGTAAGGGAAGCTGTTGTATCAATATCAATAAACTTCACATCAAAATTGATAAACCAGTTTTTGTTGATATCAAAATCAACACCAACCTGTGCTGCCAACCCCCATGAGTCATCCAGATCAACTGAAGTGCCACCCAAGGTATCTGTATAAGATTTACTGGCTTTTTCACCGTAGAAATATGTGTAGTTTACACCAACACCAGCATAAGGCCGAATTTTTGCCTTGGGTGCAAAATGATATTGCAGTGTCAGTGTCGGAGGCAGGACGCCAGCTTCAACAATCTTGTTAAGAAATGTCAAATCAGCACCACCATAAATGTCATGCTTGGTGGTACCCAGAATCAATTCCAGTCCCAGGTTATTAGTCACCATATAAGTAAAATCAACTTCAAGCGTCGTGGCATCCTCTACTCTTGCATAGGAATTAGTAAAGTCAGTTAATGTGCCACTATCATCATTCGGACTTACATTAATCAAACGACCCCTGACCAACCAGTCACCGGCATCAGCGGAAACGGTATTTACAGACAGGAAACTTGTGACCAGAACGGCAGCCAGTGAAATACTCTTTATTAACTTCATGAAAAACCTCGATTATTTATAGATAAACCAACATGCCGGTACGTAAAAAAGCCCCAATCCCGCATAAACAATAAGTGTAATAATATTAGCGTGCGCTAAAATACTTTATGTATTGATTCAGATCAATGATCTAGATCAACTTGGTTTCGGTTGATGAAATTATTTATTGCCACTCATTGGCAAAAGGAAAAATCAGGGAATAAATAGAGGGTAATTCTTCAGTTAGTACTTGGTTTGGTGCCGGCCAGGATATGTACTTTATCTATCTTGTTAATTTCTATAGATCTTCGATTTACGGACATGAGGCCATCCTGTTGAAAGCGACTGAATACGCGACTCACTGTCTCCACTGCCAATCCGAGATAACTGGCTATTTCCACGCGCGACATGGTCAGGTTAATTTCCTTGGCTGAAAAGCCGCGTGCCTCATAACGGTTTACAAGACTGATAATAAAGCAGGCCAAACGTTCTTCCGCGCTTTTCTTACTTAGCAAAATTGCTGACTGATCATGTGCAATTTCCTTGCTCATGATACGTAATAACTGGCGCTGAAGCCCTGGGATGGCATTACTCAACTCTTCCAGCTTCTCAAACGGAATTTCACACACATGCGACATTTCAAGTGCTTTTGCTGTAGATATATGCTGACCTGAGCTGATTGCATCCAGCCCTATCAATTCACCCGGCAATGAAAACCCGGTGATCTGCTCTGTGCCATCATCGGTAAGCGTGTAGGATTTGAACGAACCGGAACGTACGGCAAAGATTGACTTCATGATATCGCCGGACTGATACAAAAATGCATGGCGTTTTACCGGCCGACGGCGTTTGATAATACTGTCAAGCCGCTCCAGATCATCATTTTCCAGACCCAATGGCAGGCATAACTGGTATAAATTACAGTCCTTGCATGCGACCTTAAGGGATGAAATATCCACCTGACTTGAAAATTCTGAACCTGACATGGTGCCTCTGGTTAATTCTGAAATCGACAACTAGACCTAATATACAACATAAAAACCTGTAAGGTTTACCATTTTATGCATATAATCACCTTAATAGATTTAATGATCAGGCATTAATCCTAAGGAAAACAAAGCACAAACCTCCACGTATCAACACTGTTGTTGACCCGCCGTGAACCGGAGAAATACAAATGGCTACACGCAAAGCCGAAATCTCACGTAAAACCAATGAAACCGAT
This sequence comes from Gammaproteobacteria bacterium, assembly GCA_029882995.1. Classification (GTDB taxonomy): domain Bacteria; phylum Pseudomonadota; class Gammaproteobacteria; order DAOVJZ01; family DAOVJZ01; genus DAOVJZ01. Next base: position 21,186 of record JAOUJV010000035.1, read on the forward strand.
ATTACT
>JAOUJV010000001.1 GCA_029882995.1 Gammaproteobacteria bacterium
ATTGCCGAGAAATGTGCGAAAATATCTTCTTCGCCTTGTTCCGGTGAAATAAAACCGTAACCTTTGGCATTACTGAACCACTTGACAACACCCTTTGCCATAGTCTCCACCCTTATTTTGTATTTCACATACAGATTTCGCGCGCCGAATAGCTTTATTTGTATCCCCCAGACACGCAAAAAAACTTATCTCCAACTATCTCTTTATATACGCCACAGAAAATTCGTCAAGCTGGCTAATCCCCTAAATACGTAAGTGTAATTTCCGGATTTATCTAATTTATTGATATATCAGAAAATTAAAAATTTGTTATAGAAGCCTGAAATTTTGACGACAAAGGAGATAAGTACGGAAAATTCGTTAAAAAGTAGTTGGTTTCAGGTGGTTTTAGGCAGGGCATCTGGGACTGATTTAGACTAAAATCAGTGTCTATGAGCGGATTTGAAGACGATTATGACCAGGACGACGGGCTGGCGCTTGAGGAGGCAAGACCCAAGCTTAAACGCCCACCCATGTACAAGGTCATACTCCTGAACGACGATTACACGCCGATGGAGTTTGTAGTACATGTCCTGGAAAAGTTTTTTGGCATGACACGGGAAAAGGCGGTACAGGTGATGTTACAAGTACATACAAAAGGTATCGGTATTTGCGGCATTTTCACCCGGGAAATCGCTGAAACCAAAGTGTCACAAGTAAACGATTTTTCTAACAAGAATCAACATCCGCTGCAATGCACGATGGAGAAGGCTTGAAGGAAGCGAACAGGGACTAGAATAATGCTAAGCAAAGACCTGGAATTTACATTAAACATCGCCTTCAAAGAGGCGCGCGAAAAACAGCATGAATTCATGACTGTTGAACACTTGCTGTTGGCCTTACTCGACAACCGTGATGCGCTGACTGTATTGCGGGCATGTGGCGCTGATATTGAAAAACTTAAAAAGGAATTAAACAGCTTCCTTGAAGAAACCACGCCTTTAATAAGCCAGACAGACAGTCGCGAAACACAGCCAACGCTGGGTTTTCAAAGAGTGTTACAGAGAGCGGTTTTCCAGGTGCAGTCCTCTGGCAAAAAGGAAGTTACCGGTGCAAATGTACTGGTTGCCATTTTTAGTGAGCAGGAATCACAAGCTGTTTATTTCCTGAATCGTCAAAACGTAACGCGTCTGGATATCGTTAATTATATCTCTCATGGTATTTCCAAAGTACCGGGCCATGATGATGAAATAGGTGACATGCCACCGGCAGATGAAGATGAATCCGTATCGGAAGCACCTGCCAAGTCACCATTGGAAACATTTGCAACCAACCTGAATGTAAAAGCCAAACAAGGCAAGATTGATCCATTGATTGGTCGTGCATCAGAACTTGAACGTACAGTGCAGATATTATGCCGTCGCCGTAAAAACAATCCGTTGTTTGTCGGTGAAGCCGGAGTTGGTAAAACCGCGATTGCTGAAGGATTGGCGAAGAAGATCGTTGATGGTGAAGTGCCAAAAGTACTGGAAGATTGCACAATCTATTCCCTTGATCTGGGCGCATTGCTGGCAGGCACCAAGTATCGCGGTGATTTTGAAAAACGCCTGAAGGCTGTTTTGAGTCAACTCGATAAGGAAGAAGGTGCGGTTTTATTCATTGATGAAATCCATACCATTATTGGTGCCGGTTCAGCATCTGGTGGTGTAATGGATGCATCGAACCTGATCAAGCCGGTTCTCGCGTCCGGCGAATTGAAATGCATTGGTTCAACAACCTATCAGGAATACCGCGGTATTTTTGAAAAGGATCGTGCACTGGCGCGTCGTTTCCAGAAAATTGATGTTGTCGAGCCGACGATTGATGAAACCGTGCAGATCCTGAAAGGTCTCAAATCACGCTTTGAAGAACATCATGGTGTGAAATATTCAGCACAGGCACTGCAAACAGCGGCTGAATTATCTGAACGTTATTTAAATGATCGTCATTTGCCAGATAAGGCAATTGATGTCATTGATGAAGCCGGTGCTAACCAGCGACTACTGACAACCGCTAAGCGCAAGAAAACAATTGGCGTTAATGAGATTGAAAACATCGTAGCCAAAATGGCACGTATCCCGACCAAGACTGTTTCTACATCAGACATTGATGTACTCAAGAATCTGGATCGTGATCTCAAGATGATGATCTTTGGACAGGATGAAGCCATTGAAACCCTGAGTACAGCTATCAAGATGTCACGCTCCGGTCTGGGTAATATACAAAAACCGGTAGGCAGTTTCCTGTTTGCAGGTCCAACCGGTGTTGGTAAAACAGAAGTCACTCGTCAGCTCGCCCAGTTAATGGGTGTTGAGTTAATTCGTTTTGATATGTCTGAATACATGGAACGTCACACCGTATCACGCTTGATTGGTGCCCCTCCGGGCTATGTCGGCTTTGATCAAGGTGGCCTCATGACCGAAGCAGTGACCAAGAATCCGCATGCGGTTTTATTGCTCGACGAAGTCGAAAAGGCGCATCCGGATGTATTTAACCTGTTACTGCAAGTGATGGATCACGGTACGCTGACAGATAACAATGGACGCAAGGCCGATTTTCGTAACATTATTCTGGTGATGACAACCAATGCCGGTGCGGAACAAATGAGCCGTCCGTCTATCGGTTTTACTCATCAGGATCATACTTCAGACAGCATGGAGATCATCAAGAAAGTATTTTCACCTGAATTCCGTAATCGTCTGGACGCTATTGTTCAGTTCAAACCACTGGACGGTTCCACAATTTCACACGTGGTCGACAAGTTCATTATCGAACTGGAAACACAACTGGAAGAAAAGGGTGTTTCTATTGATGTGGATAACACAGCAAGGGAATGGCTGGCAGAACATGGTTATGATCCGGCAATGGGTGCTCGTCCGATGGCGCGTGTTATTCAGGAAAACATCAAGAAGGCGCTGGCCAACGAACTGCTGTTTGGCAAACTCGTAGGTGGTGGTCGTGTGCAGATTTCAATGAAAGACGGTGAACTGAAATTCAATTACGATGTGAAGGAAAAGGTTCATTAGAACCTGCAGGAAGCAAATAAAAAAGGCCGGTTTAACCGGCCTTTTTTATTGGTGTTATCTTGCCCGGTAGGTGATTCGACCTTTACTTAGGTCATACGGGGTCAGCTGAACCGTGACCTTGTCGCCAGTCAGGATTCGGATGTAATTCTTGCGCATTTTGCCTGAGATATGAGCGGTCACGACATGACCGTTTTCCAGTTCCACGCGGAACATGGTATTGGGCAGGGTTTCAACCACCGTGCCTTCCATTTCAATATTGTCTTCTTTTGCCATAACTTCCTGCAGTAGTCATAAAATCGGCGTAATTCTAGCACAGGCATGCCAGTACGGGGAGGAAGTTTCGGATTATTTAGGTAAGAACAACAGGTTAAGCGTTGGCAGCGCGTCCCCATTGAATGTCAGCCCTGGCCACATGCGGGTGAGAGGCGTCATTGCTTAAAACGACATCCATACCCAGTAGCTTGGGGAGTGCTTCGATACGGCAGGATTCAAGCTGTCTGCGCAGGGTGTTGAAATGCTCGCTATTGATATAAATCAGATTGGGACGAATACCGTGCTTGTTTTCGTATTCTTTCATTAAACGGTATATGAAGCTGAGCATTTGGTTTCTCCGAAGAAGTAGTCTCTTACTGTTTCTAGCGACCGCACTTCGAAACGACTTTAATGCTTTTTTAGACACTTAAAGCAAGTTATCAACAGACCTTAAGACTTAACTTTAAGTTTGATTTTTAACCCACTGACTGCCTGATAATGCCTCATAAGGCCGAAAGTTGGACTTGTAACTCATTTTGTCGCATTCCTGTATCCAGTAGCCAAGATAGAGGTAGGGCAGGCTCTGGTTTTTCGTTTCTTCAATCTCTTTGAGGATAGAAAAGGTGCCCAGTGAACGATTGGCATAGTCCGGATGAAAAAAGGTATAGACAGCAGAAAGACCATCCGCCAGATGATCGCTAATGGCAACAGCAACAAGTGTTGAGTTGAGCCGGAATTCATAAAATGTCGAATCTATCCATGGACTGATCAGAAACTCGGAATATTTATCCGGTTCCGGATTATCCATACCACCACCCGGATGACGTGTCTCAATATAACGCTGGTATAACTCAAAGTGTTCTTGTGAAAATTCGGCCGCTACAGGAATGATTTCGATATCAGTATTCAGATTCAACACCCGACGTTGACTGCGATTGGGTTTGAAATCATTCACCGGGATACGTATTGGCACACAGGCAACACATTGCGGACAGCGTGGGCGGTAGATATGGGTGCCACTGCGTCTGAAACCATAGGTAATCAATTTGCTGTATTGCTGTGTATTAATAGACACATCCGGATCAGCGAACAGGGTGACTGCTTCCTTTTCTTCCAGATAACTGCACGGGTGCGGTGTCGTAATAAAAAAGGCCAGATTTTTGGGATTGGGTTGATTCATGATTTATCGTCAAACTGCCAGGGTGAACAGGTTGCAGGTAACTGGCAATATTGGCCAAGCAAATCTGTGAAGCGCCGACGCGGTATATTTTCCGCACCGAGACTGTCCAGATGCGCAGACTGGATCTGACAATCAATCAATTCAAATCCCCATGCCTTGAGTTGTTGCACCAGTTTTGTAAATGCTACCTTGGAAGCATCTGTTTTTTTACTGAACATCGACTCTCCAAAAAAAACCTTACCAATCGCGATACCGTAAAGCCCGCCGACCAGCTCATCATTCAACCAGGTCTCAACCGAATGGGCATGACCTTGTTCGAAGAGTGTACAGTAGGCATCAATCATGTCGGGCGTGATCCAGGTGCCATTGCCATCCTTGCGCGGCTGTGCGCAAGCCACCATTACATCACGAAAAGCTGTATCCAGTGTGACAGTATAAATGTTCTTGTTAAGGGTCTTTTTGAGACTGCGCGAAATCTTGAGTTTGTCTGGAAACAGCACAGAACGTGGATTGGGTGACCACCATAAAACCGGTTGATCCTCGCTGTACCACGGGAAAATACCGCGTCGATAGGCTTCCAGCAGACGTTCAGGCGAGAGATCACCGCCAACAGCAAGCAGGCCTTCAGGCTCGGTGAGCGCCTGTTCGACGTCGAGAAATAGCGGATTATTGCTTTGATCTGACATTGCTTGTTTATTCCACAATCGATTTCCGGAAATCACCATCACTACATGTCGATATAGTAGCAGAGTAGAAGAATAAACCCTCTGAATACAAATCTGAATATGGATACACGCGATCTTAATATACCTGTTGGAACACCTATGCAAGCCGAACTTCTTGCGGGCAAGGGTAATGCGCGCTTTGATGTCAGGCTAATCGGATATGTTCCTGATAAAACAATTATTGTGTCCATTCCACCTGTTCATGAGCGAAAAACCAAGCTATTTGATGGTGATAATATGGCGGTACGGTTTTTACAGGGCAATGACGTACATGCATTCAAAACATCTATTGAACGAGTCTGCACCGACCCAATGCCTTATATGCATCTTGTTTTTCCATCCAGCATTGAAACAGCAAGAGTAAGAAACTCATATAGAGTTAATACGTCATGCCCGGTCAGTATTCAGTGCAACGGTAACAAGGAAAAACATAATGCTGAACTAATAGACATCAGTGAAGATGGTGCAAAAATAATTTCTGACGACATTCTGGGTAATGCGGGTGAAAAAATTAAACTGGAAGGCAGATTCAGTTTTGCCGGAATCGAAGAAATATTGATTCTAGATGCAGTAATACGTAATGCAAATAACAAACCTGTAAATCAACATAGTTATGGCATTGAATTTGCCGACATCAAACAGCAGGACATGATGTTTCTACGAGGTGTGATTTATGAACAAATAGTCAAGGAGCGGGGTGTACCTTAACCTGTTTTATATGGCGAATGTTCGCCCAGCGTTTCAATATAATCTTCCATAGCGACTTGTTCCTTTTCAACATAATCCCGAATTGCTTCACTGAATTGCGGATGTTGTAGCCAGTGGGCTGACCATGTCGCCACCGGTAAAAATCCACGTGCAAGTTTATGCTCACCCTGTGCGCCTGCCTCAAAGCGTTTTAATTTATGCTGAATACAATAATCTATCGCGGCGTAATAACAGCATTCAAAATGCAGGCTGTGAAAATATTGATTACAACCCCAATGACGGCCATAAAGCGTGTCTTCACCCTTCAGGTTAAATGCGCCTGCCACATACTGATTCTCGTGTTTGGCCAGGATCAGCAAAACCTGATCCGGCATGCGTTGACCGATGGCCTTAAAGAAATCAAGTGTCAGGGTAGGGTAGCCATACTTGTTTTCAAATGTAGATGTATAAAATTGATGGAAAATATGCCAGTGTTCTTCAGTCGCATTATGTCCATTTAAATATTCAATTTCGACATTGGCTCCCTTTACCAGACGACGTTCGCGTTTAATCTTTTTACGCTTTTTAGAAGTAAGCGTGGCAAGAAAATCATCAAAGTGTGCGTAGTCGTTGTTCTCCCAGTGAAACTGCACACCTTCACGCAGCATATAACCCTGCCCGGATAAAAGCGCGGTATCGTCTTTATCGGTGAATAGCCAGTGCATGGAAGATGTATTGAGTTTTTTTGCCTGCGTAATCGCGGCATCAATTAGCTGTTTTTTGATTTCCGCTGTTTGTGCCAGTAATCGCGGTCCGGTTGCAGGCGTGTAGGGGATCGCGTTTACCAGTTTGGGGTAGTACGGCAACCGGTTGCGCTCATAAGCATCCGCCCACGCCCAGTCAAAGACAAACTCACCATAGGAATTATCCTTGATGTACATCGGCATGGCACCAACCAGTTTATTGTCTTCATGGATCAAGATATGTTGTGGTAACCAGCCCCAGTGTTCGCCGACACAGTTGTGTTGTTCAAGCGCGAGCAGAAACGCATGTTGCACAAAAGGATTTTGATTGCCGGCCAGAGTATTCCATTCATCAGCAGAAACACTGGATAGATCGGTACAAATTGATGTTTGCATACCCTGTTTATATCACATGCCAAACAAATAACCCCGCGGTAGTGGCGGGGTTTTTGTCTTACAGGAGAGATAGAGTTTACTTCTTGCTCTGATTTTCCAGATAACGTTCCGCATCAAGTGCGGCCATGCAACCGGAACCGGCCGAGGTAATCGCCTGACGATACATGTGATCAGCAACATCACCGGCAGCAAATACACCGGGTACGCTGGTCATGGTGGCATTGCCTTGTGTGCCGCTTTTTACTTTCAGATAACCATGCTCCATGTCGAGCTGGCCATCAAAAATACTTGTATTGGGTTTGTGGCCAATCGCGATAAACACGCCTTGCAGATCAAGGTCCTTGGTACTGCCGTCCTTGTTCTTGATGCGCAGGCCAGTCACGCCGGTATTGTCGCCCAGCACTTCATCGACTTCGCTGTTCCATTCAATGGTGACATTACCGGATTTGCTCTTTTCGATTAACTGATCAGACAAAATCTTTTCTGAACGAAATTCTTCACGACGATGCACTACGGTCACGTGCTTGGCAATGTTGGAAAGATACAGCGCTTCTTCCACTGCGGTATTACCACCACCGACAACAGCGACATCCTGATTTTTATAAAAGAAACCATCACAGGTGGCACAGCCGGAAACACCGCGCCCCTTGAATTTTTCTTCTGACTCAATACCCAGATACATGGCCGATGCACCGGTCGCAATGATCAAGGCATCACACGTGTAAGTACCGCTGTCACCAATTAACTTGAAGGGTGCCTGTTTTACTTCGGTCGTATGGATAGTGTCGAAAATGATTTCTGTTTTGAAACGTTCTGCGTGCGCCTGCATACGTTGCATGAGTTCGGGGCCTTGCACACCTTCAGCATCCCCCGGCCAGTTGTCGACTTCGGTTGTGGTCATTAATTGACCACCTTGTTCCATGCCGGTGATCAAGACCGGATTTAGATTGGCGCGTGCGGCATAAACGGCCGCTGTATAACCAGCAGGACCGGAACCAAGGATTAACAGCTTGCAGTGGCGGGTGTCAGGCATTTAAAACTCCATAAATCGTGTGCTTAAAATAGATATTGTGGAAATGTGTTCCATAATTTAGAGAGTGCTTATATTACGGAACGAGGCTTAAAGCGTAAAGGATGTATTAATGAAAATCGGGATTCCAACAGAAATAAAAGTATTAGAAGGGCGCGTCGGTCTCATTCCTGAAGCGGCAGGTGAATTGACCAAACGTGGTCATGAAGTCGTGATTCAGTCCGGCGCCGGTTTGCTCAGCGGCTATTCAGACAGCGATTATGAGGCCGTAGGCGTAAAAATTGTGCCTGATGCCGAAACGGTGTATGGCCTGTCCGAGATGATTATCAAGGTAAAAGAGCCGGTTGGTCCGGAACTCGAACTCCTGCAAAAGCACCACTTATTGTTTTCCTACCTGCATCTGGCCGCTGCGCCAGAGCTCACCCGTAAATTACAGGATATTGGCCTCACCGGTGTCGCATTCGAGACCGTCGAGGATTCAGCCGGTCGATTGCCGTTGCTCGCACCCATGAGCGACATCGCCGGTCGATTGTCAGTCCAGATTGGCACCCATCTTTTGCATATGCCGCAAGGCGGGCGTGGGGTCTTGCTGGGCGGGTTGCCAGCCGCTGAACGGGGTAATGTCGTCATTATTGGCGGTGGTGTGGCTGGCGGAAATGCCGCCGTCGTGGCAACGTCACTGGGCGCCAATGTCACCGTTTTTGATCGTTCTCGTGACAAACTCGAACACCTGCGTTCACTGGGCGCCAATGTCACCGCACTTTACCCGTATGAGCATGCTATTCGTGAAGCCGTGGAAAAGGCGGATTTGCTGGTCGGTGCAGTGTTGGTTGTAGGCGAGAAGGCACCTCATATCGTTTCCGAAGACATGGTGCGCTCAATGAACGACGGTAGTGTGATTGTGGATATTTCAGTCGATCAGGGTGGCTGTATTGCGACCACCAAACCAACCACTTATGAATCACCCACCTTCGTGTGGGAAGGCGTGACCCATTTTGGGGTTACCAACATGCCCGGTGCTGTCCCACGTACGGCATCACAGGCACTTTCCGCCGCCATTATCCCTTACATGCTCAAGCTGGTTGAGCAGGGGTGGGAAAAAGATCCTCAATTAGCCAAGGGAATCAATGTGCGTGGAGGGGATATTATCCACCCTGCGGTGCTGGAAAGCCTCGGATAATAGTCTATATTATTAGTCACTTATAATAATTATCTAAGAAACTACTGAATAGTTTTGCTCGTCTCCAGGATGGAGAATGTATTTTCAGTGTTTCAGACAAAAGCGGGAGATAAAAGAAGTGGCTCAAGCAACACGTAAAATTAATTCGCAACCTTCACCCATGCACCCCCATGTCTTGCGCAGTCTGCGTGAAGGCGCGTTACTGGTGTTTGGCGCAATCGCCGTTTACTTATTACTTTCACTTGCCAGTTATCAGCATACTGATCCGGGTTGGTCACACACCGGTTCGGGCAGTTCGGTTGCCAATGCCGGCGGCATGGCCGGTGCCTGGTTTGCAGATATCTTCCTGTACATATTTGGTTACACCGCTTACCTGTTTCCGCTCATGGTTGGTTTCAGCGGCTGGATGTTGTATCGCGTGCGTGGCAATCAGGCGGCATTTGACTGGCCGCATTTTGGTATCAAGAGTGCCGGTTTTGTGATCACGGTTTGTTCCGGTGCTGCCTTGGCGTCACTGCATTTCATTACTCCCGAATCAGCTCTGCCTTATAACGCGGGCGGCATTCTCGGTGACTCTCTTGCCAGTATGTTGGCAAGTGCATTCAGTTTTCTGGGCGCCACCTTGTTTTTACTGGCGTTGTTCCTCACCGGATTTACGCTGTTTACCGGTTTGTCATGGTTATGGCTGATGGATGAAACCGGTCGTGCCACGCTCGATCTGACAGACTATCTGAAACGACAATCTTTTGTCTTGCTGGAATGGATTCAAAAACAAAGAGCCAAACACGAACGCAAGGTGTTTGTTAAGACCGAACAGATCAAGGTCGCGAATCGTCAGGCACCTCGCATTGAGCCGGTGGTGAAAAAGATTGAACCAAGCAAGCGTGCGACGAAAGACAGACAAGTGCCATTGTTTGATGTCACAACCAATACCGACTTGCCGTCACTGTCACTACTTGATCCGGCAGAGTCTTCCGGTCATGAATTATCCAATGCCGCACTTGAAGCCATGTCGCGTCAGGTTGAAATCAAACTGGCTGACTTTGGTGTTGAAGCCGAAGTGGTTGCTGTCTTGCCGGGCCCGGTTGTGACCCTGTTTGAAATCCAGCCTGCACCAGGTGTTAAGGTCAGCCGCATTACCAACCTGTCAAAAGATCTGGCACGTGCGTTATCGGTGATCAGTGTGCGTGTAGTGGAAGTCATTCCCGGCAAATCCGTTATTGGTCTGGAAGTACCGAATGAATACCGTGAAATGGTGCGTCTGGGTGAATTGATTGAATCCAAAGAATACGAAGATGCCGGTGCACCAACCACACTGGCACTGGGCAAGGACATCAGTGGCGGTCCGGTTGTCGCTGATCTGGCCAGAATGCCGCACCTGCTGGTTGCCGGTACGACCGGTTCCGGTAAATCCGTGGCCGTAAACGCGATGATTTTAAGTATCCTCTACAGTGCAACACCGAAAGAAGTACGCATGATCATGATTGATCCCAAGATGCTGGAACTTTCGGTTTACGAAGGCATACCGCATTTGTTAACACCGGTAGTCACTGACGTAAGAGAATCAGCCAATGCATTGCGTTGGTGTGTCGGTGAAATGGAACGCCGCTATAAACTCATGGCAGCACTGGGTGTACGTAATATTGGCGGTTATAACCGCAAGGTGGAAAAGGCGATAGAAGCCGGTGAACCGTTAACAGATCCAACCTTCGAATCAGAGTTTGGTGACGAAGCACCTGAATTACAAACCCTGCCGTCTATTGTTGTGATCGTGGACGAACTCGCTGACATGATGATGATTGTCGGCAAGAAAGTAGAACAACTCATTGCACGTCTGGCACAAAAGGCACGTGCCTCCGGTATTCATCTAATACTGGCGACACAACGTCCATCAGTGGATGTCATCACCGGTTTGATTAAAGCCAATATCCCATCACGTATTGCGTTTCAGGTGTCATCACGTGTGGACTCGCGCACGATCATTGATCAAATGGGTGCAGACCAGTTGCTTGGACACGGTGACATGCTTTACCTGCCATCCGGCACCAATATCCCGATGCGTGTACATGGTGCCTTTGTTGCCGATGAAGAAGTACACAAAGTCGTTGCTGACCTGCGCAAACGCAGTGAACCCGATTACCTGCCGGAAATTCTGGAAGGAGCAAGCGAAGACGGCGGTAACAATATTTCAATCCCCGGCATGATGAATGACGATGACGAAGCCGATCCGCTTTATGATGATGCGGTACGCATCGTGACCGAAAGCAGAAGGGCATCAGTCTCCGGTATTCAGCGCAGACTCAAGATTGGTTACAACCGTGCGGCCAGAATGGTCGAGCAAATGGAAAAATCCGGTGTAGTGAGTCAGATGCAGTCTAATGGGAGTAGGGAGGTTATTGCGCCTCCGCCGCCGAAGTAATCAATATTTAGAATCAGTCTTATCCCCCGTTCGTCCTGAGTTTTATCGAAGGACGGACGGGTATCTCATCCAGTTAACACTTGTCAGGAAATAAATACCCGTCATTCCGGCTTATGAACCGGAATCTCGCACAGATTTCTTTGTTGTGCCAATTAAAAACAGGAATCTTATAACTTAAAATCCCTCGGTGGCAACACCGTGCCGGTTCAAATCCGGCTCTAGGCACCATTTAAAACCAATGAGTTACGATTGGTTTTTCAATTCTAAATATCCCCTAATAAGCACTAAAAATTTCTATGTAGGCCTATAGTAGTCAGGTAGAATAAAAAATATCTTGCTTTGTCATATTCTCTATATACACCCTTTATTTATGGTAATCTCAATTAGAATTTAATAAACCACACTCATTCTGTTTTTAAAGCAAGATTTTATATATGAACAATAAGCACTTAAATAGAATCACTATTTCCCTAGTGAAATCCAAAAAAGCAAGAAATTTACTCAGAGGGATGATAGGCGAAACTGAACATTACAAAGTAAAAAATACGCTTAGAAAAATAAAAAATAATTGTTCATCTATCGAATATAAGAAGTCAATAGAGGTCATTAGGGCGGCGGAATTATTTGAACACAACTCTGTTTCCAGAGATTTTAATAAAGTATGCCCAAATACCTTGCCTGATTTAATGAGATTTACTGAAAATGAAATCATAGACAAAATCAACTCCCAAGAGGATCGAATAAACAAATTGCTTCACTTATATCGAGACTTGTTAGTTTCGATACAGGAAATGAAGATTCGCGATTCATTAAAATTATGCCGATCAATTATTGAGCATAAAGGTGTTTCATGCTGCTTAATTAGAATTCTGTTTTATATTAAAAATCACGCGGACGATTATGATGATTACGATGATGCGCAAGAAGGTGTGGAAGATATTTTTCGCAAAATAGAGATGAGTAACATTGGTTATTTAGATAACGCAATAAAGGAGTTAAGTAATTCAAGGACGGATTATTTTAACATATGTAAAAAAATAAATGGAGATCAAAACAAAACCCCTTTGAATCTTATTGCAAGAGATTTTATTTCTCACGTCACAAGCGATGAGATCGTTTTCTTGAACACATTAAACGCATACTATACGTTTTCATTGCTAGACTCTTTTCTTTATATTTCTAGTGTAAATAGATTAAAGTTACCCTTAACAAAGGGTGTGAAAAACATCAAATCAAGCTTGATGGATTCGTTTTATTCGCTAAGCAATATTAAAGTTAATACTAAATTGTATTTGAATGAATATTATGATGATTTGGATATCAATTTATTCAGAGAAAGTTTCTTATTGATAGAGCTTGACGAGCTATTTAAATATAAAACCATTCACGGAGCCCTTTATAACACTAGTGAAAAAAAGGAAGATGTAAGATTACCCGTTGAAAAGCGATTATTGAGTGATTATTTTGAGAGTATTAAGTCGCTATCTGACCTGCGCAATCATGAAAACGGGGGTAACGGAATCAGCATGGATAAATACGATTCGGAAAAGTGTAGTCACTTCGAAAACTCGAGCGCTTTATTGTACTACATAGAAAAAAATGACGCTAATATTTCTGGTGAGGAGAAAATATTTATAGAGTTAATGTCATACACTAGAGATATCGGATATACCTGCCCAAGCCATTACATTAAGAAAATTCAACACAATGCAGATAGTGATGAGCTTAGGTTAGTTCTGGCGTGTTTGATATCTATAAAAGACAAAAGCCAGATCGCCGATCATGAATTAAGAAGGGTAATGCAAAAATTAGCCACATCAAAGTTCGATTCAAAGATTAAATATCTTGTTAGGTATCTTTATGATATCTCCCCCTCCGTAACTCACCACTTGATGCAAGTGTGTGATGAAACATTTCTGAGTAAGCTTTTTCATTTAACAGAAAAGCCAAACAAGGCAATTGAAGACAGGGCCGACATGCTAGAATGGTATGGGGAACAAATCAAAGATCTCTCCTACATTGAGAGAGCCAAAAACCTAAGAATTGATGTTCAAATAAATAAAGAAAAAGGAATGATTGACGACTCAAGGATTTATGTTGACCCCCTTAAGTTTACTCAGTGGATTAATGATAACATCCTCAATGATATTACTCTTCTTCTGGAGGCAAAAGAAAATAAAAACGAATTCACTGCGCAACCTCTTGACTGGAGAAAAGTACAAAACGGAATATCGAACGATGAGCAAATAGCCTCATTATTATTAAAGTGCTATTCGGAATTTTGTAACAACAAACTTTTTGGAATAGCTTCATATCTTGGTCGGCGCATACGCCATGGTACATTTAAAGGGACAGCATTAAAGGAAGTAAAGGACTTTTCTTCAAACAAAAAATATGAGGATATTTTCAATGACCGTGATCTTTCGGATTGTTATAATGACTGGTTAAAATGTTACGAGAACATGTTGGAGGAATTAAAGAAATCTTATTTGCATATAAAAAGCAAAAAAAAGCCACTAGGCCTGATTCATTCCAATATAGGCACCACCTCAAAAAATATAATTGCAAATCATATGCTTCATGATATTTTGAAATCATATAATAAAAACGGAACCTCCTTGGAGGTGCCGTACCTTGTAACAGAATATTGCTGGAGATTTATTGAGGAAGATTTAGCGAATATCAGAAAGCGTCTTATGGAGTATAAGTCAAAACATGCTGTGTTTGGATTCAGACTTAATTATTCAAGACTGCTAAAAAGAAAGCATATTAACGAATTCTGCCAAGAATTGAATTCTGTAACAGCTGAAAAATTTAGAACAATATCTTCTTGGTTTAATAAGCCCTCTATTGCATCACCTTCAGCCAATCTCACCTTATTATTTAAGGCAGTAATATCTGAGATAAAAGGATTTTTTACACTATTTGAGCCTACAATCATACACAAGGAAAGTGATTTTAATATTAGTGGCGGCCTTTATTTTGTTATATATGATGCTTTATATATATTGATTTATAATGCCGCAAAATATGGCAAAGAGAATAGTGAGCTTGAATTCAAGGTTATACCCCATAGTGAACACCAAGTGATTAATATTTCAATAACGTCTGAAGCAAAAAATAGTAAAAGTTTAGCTGAATCTAAGCGTTTGATAAATGCGGCCTTAAACGCTGATTTTGAAAACGCCCACATAGAAGAGGGTAAAAGCGGAATAAAGAAATTAAGAAGAATGGCGAATGATCAATATATTAGCAATGTGAGATATACTTTCCCTTCTAACAAAATAACTGCCTCATTTGACTTTAGCGTGGAATTTTAGATATGAATATACTTGTTGTTGAAGATGATTCGTTTAAATTTTCAAAAATAGAGACTCTTATTGAAAACACTTTGGGTAAAGTGAAAATAACAAGGTTCGATAATATTCATGACACTGTTATTTATTTCGAGTCCAACATCCCGGACAAAATAATTTTGGATATGTCACTACCTAGTCATGCAGCCAAAGTGGGCGAGGGAAGCCCCTTGTCAATGCCTGCTGGAGGGATTGAAATTATACTTGAGTTAAAAAGTCTAAACATGATAGATATACCGATTCTAATACTAACCCAATACCCTGAAATTGAAATTGAAAATGAATACTATTCTATAGACGAGTCTGGGATTGAAATTAAAAATATTTACGGCATAAATAATCTGGCCGTTGTTCTTTATGAGAATGATTCATCTGACTGGAAGGATGAAGCTGTTGATTTTTTGAGGTTATAAATGAATATTTTATTAATTGAAGATCAAGAAAATAAAATCACTCTGGTTGAAGAGTTGATACGTGACAATGTTGAAGGCGATCAGTGTGTAATAATAAAAGCGAAATGTTTGGAGCAAGCGAGAAGAGAGATAATAGGAAAATCCTTTGATCTTATTATTTTTGATATCTACCTCCCTTTGACGCCCGAGACTAACTCTGAAGTTGTTGATATATCGTTAGACATTATTAACGAATTTTCACAGAGCGCCAATAACTACCAAGCTGAAACTATAGCAATAACACAATACGATATTGAAGATATCGACAATATGGCCCTTTTTAATCAAGCAGGAGTTCCTGTTGTCCATTTTTCAGAGGAAGATGAAAAATGGAAAGACCCCCTTAGATTAAAGATAAAAAAAATCACTGATAGAGTGAAGTATGATTTTTTAATTTTTTGCGCTTTAAGCAAAGAGCGTTTAGCATTTTCAAATACAAATGCAGAAATGGGAGTGTTGAGAACAATGTATGGCCTTAACTGCCAAGATATAAAAATTGGAGGCTGCAATGGATTATGTATCACTCCGAACAATATGGGTCTCATTAATATGGCTATTTCAGCCTCAAAAGCAATAGAACACTTTCAACCAAAGATCGTTTCCATGAGCGGAATTTGTGCCGGAGTTGAAGGAGAGGCAAATTTATTGGACGTAATCATTGGTGATCTTTGCTGGGAATATCAGACAGGAAAATTCAAAGATAATGAATTTAAGCAAGAACCATATCAATCACCGATTGACGGCCGTATTAAAGTAGAGCTTGAGCAACTATGTGAGTCTGCTGAGATGCTGAACAATATTAAGAGAGGACTTTTTGAAACGGAGTTAAAAGACTCCAAGGTGTTTCTAGGTCCAATATCATCTGGTTCCGCCGTAATAGCCGATGCGAAAAAGATGGCAGAAATAGGATTGCAACATCGAAAAATGGCCGGCCTTGAAATGGAAATGTATTCTTTATATGAGGCAGCAAGACAATCATTGTGTAGGCCTTTGTATTTTGGTGCTAAGACTGTTGTCGATTTAGGTAATACTATAAAAGGGGACACCCTTCATTCTACAGGTTCAACCCTTTCTGCAAGGCTAGTAACACATTATTTAGAATCTAAGTTGCCTGTTTTAAATATGGATTAACGAATATTTGAGCCCAGAGTAAACCTCGAATTTCATTAACCAAACTCAACCAAACTTCTTATCCGCACTCAATCCTGCCAGTCTTGTATGCAGTTCTTCATACATTGCCATTAACTGTTGTCCTATTTCCTGTTCGGACGTGCCAAGCAGTTTGTTCATTTCATAAAATTCAACGGTGTCTTTGCGAAAGGATTTCATGAGCGGTGAGTCCCTGTTTTCGTGGTATAGCTTCATGCGTTCACGCACTTCTTCAAACGGCATCTCTGGTGGGCCAATATAGATCAATTCGCCGTAGGCCATTGCACGACTGCCGTTGCCTTCGACATTTGGCCCAATACGCTTGCCTTCGGCTCCGGGCATGAATTTTGACTGACTGCTGATGGTGATTGTGTCCGTGTGCGGCAATTTCTCACCGCTGGTGTGGTGTGATTTGTCCGGCGGTGTTTGCGGATTGGTGACCGGATCGTAGGCGGCAGGTGGTTTTATGGCATTTATGCTCATCAAATATCCCTCTGTGGCGGGTTATTTGTATTAAGCATTATTTATGCTAATAAGACTAAAAGACCTCAGAGCAATCGTTTTTAATCACTCTGAGGTCTTTGGTATGGCGGTTAGTTCATGCGGTGCAAGCCCGGCAAACGGATGAGGTAGGTTGTCCAGTAGGGAATGCTTGCATTGCCGTCCACCGAACGCAGCATCAGACCTTCGCGTTCTCCATGGACTTCCCAAACATTCTCGTTTTCGTCGATCCAGTGTTCATGTATATTCGCTTCGCCATTGGTAAGTACTTCAGCAATACTGCCTTTAATAGAATGTGACATGTCGTTTACCTCCCACAGTAAATTTCAATAGCATTCTGATTTGTTCCCACTCTTCCAGTATAGATCACATCATTTGTCATTCGTGAGCTATGTTGTGCTAATAACGGCGTATTTTATGAGGTTATATTGCCGGAAAAGAAGGCGGGGTTATGTTCGGGCTTTCCGGGTTTTTATCTGGGCATTCTGTGTTTCAGGTGCGTATTTTGTCTGTAAAGTGAGCTATAAACCCTGCTTGAAAAGGGTATACTAGCCAGATGAAAAATACATTCTTATTCAAGCTGTTTCTCGTGTTTGTTTCGTATGCCCTGGTGTTTTCTGCCCATGGAAATTCCGATATCGGGCGGTTGAATCAGTTGTTGTCCGGCATTACCACGCTGGAATCGACTTTCAAGCAGCTTTTGCTGGATGAGAAAGGGGAAACCATTCAGGAATCGTCCGGCATATTTCAGTTACAGCGCCCGGGCAAGTTTCGCTGGGATTACACCAAGCCTTATGAACAGCTCATTATCGCTGATGGCCGCAAGCTGTGGGTTTATGACGCCGATCTGGAACAGGTGACAGTCAAGAAACAGGAAACCGCATTGGGCAATACACCGGCGCTGTTGTTAACGAGCAGTCGTGATGTGGAAAAGGATTTTAATGTGCAAGGCAAGGGCATACAGGAAGGGCTGGAGTGGTTTGAACTAAAACCCAAAGACAAGGAAAGCAGTTTTATTAAAATCAATCTTGCCTTTGGTCAAAACAAGCTCAAGCAAATGGAGCTGATAGACGGCTTTGGGCAAACCACCCGATTAACGTTTGATGGGATTGTGGTTAATAAAAGTATCGCTTCCGGCCAGTTTGTTTTTAATCCACCACGCGGTGTTGACGTTATTAAAGACTAATCATCATGACAACACAGGCTGATATTTTTGAATCAGAAGTGGTCGCCGAACGACCATTGGCCGATCGGATGCGTCCGCAAACCGTAGACGAGGTTTTTGGTCAGCAACATTTACTGGCGCAAGACAAACCACTGCGCAAGGCGATTGAGTCCGGTCATTTGCATTCCATGATCTTCTGGGGCCCGCCGGGCACCGGCAAGACCACGATGGCGCGTTTGATCGCCCACTCTTCAGATGCTCAGTTCTTAAGTTTGTCTGCTGTTTTTTCCGGTGTGAAGGATATTCGTGAGGCGATCAGTACCGCCAAAAGTACGCGTGCCGAGTTTGGTAAGGACACGGTGCTGTTTGTCGATGAGGTGCATCGTTTTAACAAATCACAGCAAGACGGGTTTTTGCCCTACATAGAAGACGGCACCATTATTTTTATTGGTGCGACCACCGAGAACCCGTCGTTTGAATTAAATAATGCCTTGTTATCCCGTGCGCGGGTTTATGTCTTGCGCAGTCTCAGTGACGAGGATATGCAGCACGTCATTAAAACGGCATTGGTTTCAGAAAAAGGGTTAGCAGAACGCGGCCTGATGATTGAAGAGGCGGCTTGTACATTATTGGCGCAGGCGGCGGATGGCGATGCGAGACGGGCGTTAAACCTGCTCGAAATCGCGGCGGATTTATCTGAACAAAGCCAGATCACCGAATCGGCGATTAAGGAAGTGGTGGCCGGTGGTGTCTTGCGCCGTTTCGATAAAGGCGGCGAGGCCTTTTATGATCAGATATCGGCATTGCATAAATCGGTACGTGGCTCGGATCCGGATGCGGCGTTGTATTGGTTATGCCGGATGATCGATGGCGGGTGTGACCCCTTGTATATTGCCCGACGGGTAGTACGCATGGCTTCAGAGGATATTGGTAATGCCGACCCGCGCGGCCTGCAACTCGCGCTTGATGCATGGGAAGTACAGGAACGGCTCGGCAGTCCGGAAGGGGAGCTGGCGATTGCACAGGCGGTGGTTTATCTGGCCAGTGCACCCAAGAGTAATGCGGTATACAAGGCCTTTAATCAGGCCATGGCGGCAGCAAAGTCATCCGGCTCGCTGGAAGTGCCTCTGCATCTTCGCAATGCCCCGACCCGGCTCATGAAAGAGCTCGATTATGGCAAGGAATACCGTTATGCCCATGATGAACCCGAGGGATATGCCGCCGGTGAAAATTATTTTCCAGAAGAGATGAAACAGCCGCATAATTACTATCAGCCTGTTGATAGAGGGCTGGAGCAAAGGATCGCAGCCCGACTTCAATATCTGCGTGAGCTGGACAAAAAACAGGGTCGCTGATAAAATTTAACCCATTGTATTTTAAGGTAAAATAATTGAATCAAATTTTGGTAATTGCAGCGGGTGGGGCACTGGGTGCCCTGTTTCGTTTCTGGGTATCGGGAATGACCTACGCTGCATTTGGTCGTGATTTTCCTTATGGTACTTTGATGGTGAATGTCACCGGCAGTCTTTTGATTGGTTTGTTTTATGTGTTGTTGATTGAAAAACTGCCGGACACACATCTGTTGAGAATGTTTGTTTTGATTGGCGTACTGGGTGCATTTACCACCTTCTCAACATTTACAATGGAAACATTTACCTTGTTTGAACAAGGCGCCTATATAAAGGTGGTTGCAAATATTTTTGCCAGCGTCAGTCTTTGTTTGATTGCCACCTGGTTTGGTGTTGTCGTGGGGAGACAGTTATGAATAAAGCCGAAGTCACCATGGTCAGGGTTTACCTGACTGAAGCTGAAGCCCATCTTGAAACGCTGATGAAACGATTGCATGACTGGGAAAAAGTACAGGGTGTGACTGTGTTTCGTGGCATCAGCGGTTTTGGAAAGTCGGGCGATATTCATTCGGCAGCCTTGCTTGATTTGGCCTTTGATTTACCCGTTGTTGTTGAGTTTTTTGATGAACCGGAAAAAGTGGAAAAAATTCTGGAACATTTAAGCAAGGAAATAGAGCCCGGCCATATTGTGAGCTGGAATGCACAAGTCAATATTTAATAAAAGTGATTTAAACAATGCTGGATACAAGACTACTCAGGAGTGAACTCGAGACCACGGTTGCACGTTTAAAGACGCGCGGCTTTGAGCTTGATGCAAAACGTTTTAATGAGCTGGAAGCTCAGCGCAAGGATGTTCAGGTCAAGACACAGGATTTGCAAAAAGAACGTAATGCAAAATCCAAATCTATTGGTAAGGCCAAGGCTTCCGGCGAGGATATCGCACCGCTTTTAAAAGAAGTGGAAGGGCTGGGTGAAGAGCTTAAGGCTTCTGAAGAAAAACTGAATGTAATTCAGGCTGAAATGGATGCATTTCTATCTGGTATTCCGAATCTGCCGCATGAATCGGTGCCGATCGGCAAAGATGAAAACGAAAACGTAGAACTTGAAAAATGGGGTGAAATTCCTGAGTTTGATTTTGAGCCAAAGGATCACGTTGATCTGGGTGATGCACTTGGCGGCATGAATTTTGACATTGGCAGTAAACTGACTGGATCACGTTTTGTGCAAATGTCCGGTGAAATTGCGAAATTACATCGTGTATTGACCCAGTTCATGCTTGATGTGCACACCGAAATGCATGGTTATAACGAAGTCTATGTGCCGTATATGGTCAATGCCGATAGTTTGTATGGCACCGGTCAGCTACCCAAGTTTGAAGAAGACCTGTTTGCACTCAAGGGAGAGTCCAATTATTACCTCATCCCGACTGCAGAAGTGCCGGTCACGAATATTGTGCGCGATGAAATTATTGAGGCAGACAAGTTACCGTTGAAGTTTGTTTGCCATACACCGTGTTTCCGGAGTGAGGCTGGTTCCTATGGCAAGGATACGCGCGGGTTGATTCGCCAGCACCAGTTTGAAAAAGTGGAGCTGGTTCAGATTGTGCATCCGGAAAAATCCTATGAAGCATTGATTGAGCTGGCAGGTAATGCCGCAGCCATTCTGCAACTATTGAAGTTACCGTTCCGGATTATTGAATTATGTACCGGTGATATCGGTTTTTCATCTGCCAAGACCTATGATCTCGAAGTCTGGTTACCGGGACAGCAAAAATACCGCGAGATTTCCTCTTGTAGTAATTTTGAGGATTTTCAGGCACGACGTATGCAGGCACGCTGGCGTAATCCGGAAACCGGAAAGCCTGAACTGGTGCATACGATTAATGGTTCCGGATTGGCGATTGGTCGTACACTTGTTGCGGTAATGGAAAACTATCAGCAGGCTGATGGTTCTATTCAGATTCCGGAAATACTTCGCCCGTATATGGGCGACAAAGAATTTATTGGAAAGTAAGAGTTTCCTATGGATTATTTTCCGCTTTTTTATCAAATCAAAAATCGACCCTGTCTGGTTGTTGGTGGCGGTGAAGTGGCGTCACGCAAAGTGGCTTTATTACTTAAGGCCAATGCTGATGTGACTGTGGTATCTCCCGAGCTGGGCGCAACACTGGAACAATGGAAATCAGAAGGCACGATAAAACATATTGCCGGGAAATTCTCACCTGAACAGATCGAAGGACAGGTATTGATTATTGCCTGCACAGACGATGAAGCCACCAACAAGCTGGTGCATGAAACGGCAGTAAAAAATAATATTCCGGTCAATGTTGTTGATAACCCGAAGTTGTGTACCTTTATCGTCCCTTCAATCCTCGATCGTTCGCCCTTGGTGGCGGCTATTTCAACCGGTGGCGCGTCACCGGTACTGGCAAGGTTGTTACGGGCACGACTCGAGACTGTAATACCGGCAGGCTATGGCAAACTGGCGGCATTGGCAGGTTCTTTCCGTGACAAGGTAAAACAAAGATTTAGCAACCCGGCAGATCGCCGTATTTTCTGGGAAAACATGTTGCAGAGTCCGATTGCCGAAATGGTGTTCAGTGGCAAGGACAAAGAGGCAAAAGAAGCGATTGAAAAGGCACTGGTCGACGCAGACGAGGTGACCACCGGTGAAGTGTATCTGGTTGGCGCAGGGCCGGGTGATCCTGATTTACTTACATTCCGTGCATTACGTTTAATGCAGCAGGCCGACGTGATTGTTAATGATCGTCTGGTTTCGAAAGAAATTATGGAGCTATGCCGTCGTGACGCAGAAATAATCTATGTCGGTAAGGAAAGGGATAAACATGCTGTTCCGCAGGAAGACATTAACCAGATTCTGGTCAGACTGGCGAAAGAGGGCAAGCGTGTTTGTCGTTTAAAGGGTGGTGATCCTTTTATCTTTGGTCGTGGCGGTGAAGAAATCGAAACATTGGCTGCTGAGCAAGTGCCGTTTCAGGTGGTGCCCGCTATTACAGCCGCCTCCGGTGCGGCTTCTTATGCCGGTATTCCACTGACACACCGTGATTACTCACAGTCAGTAACCTTCGTGACCGGTAATCGTAAGGATGGTACGGTTGATCTGAACTGGAAGGCACTAGCACATAAAAACCAGACTATTGTATTTTACATGGGGCTGATGGGAATCGAGATTATCTGCAAGCAAATGATCGCTCACGGTTTACCTGAAACAACACCGGTTGCACTCGTTCAAAAGGCAACCACACCGGAACAAAAAGTCTTTATTGCCGATCTCGCATCAATGCCTGATCTGGTTAAGTCCTCTGATATTCAACCACCAACACTGATTATTGTTGGCGAGGTTGTTAACCTTCACAAGAAACTCTCCTGGTTTCATTCATAACCTTTTATTTCGACATATAAGTCTTTACTTAATAAGATTTTGCTAATTGATATTAGTCAACAGATCAGCAAATGATCGATGTTGACTTCTATAAAGGCGTTTATACTCCATCAGCTGTTAATTAAAGAGTTATTAACTAATGTCGTTTGGTATGTAATCTGTTGTATTAGTGCAGCATAAATGGCTTGTAGATTAATTTATGGGTTCTGTCAGCAGGTTGTTGTATTGGATTAGTTCTATAGAAATTATTTTATTACATGGCTTCAGACAATAATAAGAAATCATCTTCAGAGAACGGCAAAACCGAGACTAAAAATCATCGCCGTACTTACGGTATTCAGACTCCCGGGACCAAAGGTATTGCAGGAACAAAGCGTTATGCAATGGTTGTTGATCTCCGGAAATGCATTGGATGTATGTCTTGCGTAGTAGCATGCAAATCCGAGTTCGGTGTTCCTTTAGGTGTTTGGCGAACCTGGGTTAAGGTTTCAGATAAAGGAACATATCCAAATACAAAGCGGATGTTCATGCCGCGTCTTTGTAATCACTGTGACTATCCGGTTTGTGTACGTAACTGTCCAACTCAGGCCACCTTCAAGCATAAGGATGGTTTTGTGTTACAGCGATACAATCGTTGTATAGGTTGTCGCACCTGTATTGTTGCCTGTCCTTATAATGCACGCCATATTTTGCCTGCAAAGCGCAGTGACAAGAATCTTCCCTATGAAGTTGTAGATAAATGCACTTTTTGTTTTCACAGAGTGAAAAAAGGACTGGTTCCTGCATGTGTTCAGGCCTGTGTTGGTGGTGCACGAATTTTTGGTGATTTGAATGATCCTAAAAGCGAAATAGCCAGAATTGTAGCAGGAGAGACAGTAACTGTCTTGAAGCCGGAGCTCGGTACACAGCCATCTGTTTTTTATATTGGTGCAGATTGGGAAATGATGGATGAGACGCACAGTTACAATAATCGAACAGTTCAGCTTAAGCAGGAGTTTAATGACTTCAAGAGAAACCATGTCGTGGATGGATATGGTGATATTGTTGAAGGTGAATCGACTATGCGTCAGGTTGGAAAGAATATGGGTGATTTCCTGAATTCAATACCACATAAGGCTTCTGAGGTTGTCAAGGCCTTTAAGAAACTCCTTTTTGAATAGGAATTATTAATGGGGTATGCGTTAACAACAATGGCAGAAAGTAGCGTAGTTATTGCGAATGCGTTTCATCATGTCGCATGGGGAACGCCTATTTCTGTTTATTTCTGGCTTGTTGGTGCAAGCGCAGGCTCATTTGTGATTTCAAGTTTTGGCTGGGTATTTGGTATTAAGCGATACAAGCCTCTGGCTATGACAGCATCATTGCAGGCGATTGTTCTTTTATTGATTGTGCCAATTTTATTAATCTGGGATCTGGGGAAACCGGTTCGGTTTATTTACCTGATGTTACCGGGTTACTGGCATAGCACTGGCCCCATGGCATGGGGTTCTCTGTTGATTTTTTCTTATCCTATTTCCATGATCGTGTATGTCTGGTTTGTAATGAAGAATGATCTGTTCTGGGCCAAAACAACGGGTATTATTGCGATTGTATTGGCTATATCTACTCACTGGTATACAGGTGTGGTAATGGAACTTAATCCAGGACGATTCATTAACCATACTGCACTGGCTCCGTTACTTTTCCTTACCGGTGCATTTATATCTGGCATCGGATTGTTGATCCTGATCCTCTGGGTTCAAAATATGATCGTTGCAGTTAAAAAGCGGATCGACTGGTCACTGATGGAGGAGATGGCTCAATACATGATGTATGGCATTGTGTTTGACTGTTTTCTGCTTTTCCTTGAATTTATGCAGACATTTTATGGTAACCAGCATGAGCTTGAAGGTCATGAAACGGTGCTTATGGGTATATTCAGATTCCCTTACCTTTGGTTAGAACTGGTAATAGGTTTGATTATTCCTTTTTTCATTCTTGTTTCACCACTCAAAAGAAATAAATACGGGATCATACTCGCATCTTTCCTCGTCGCCATAGGTGTTTATGGCATGAGGGTCTGGTGGGTAATGGGTGGCCAATATATGCAAACATTCTTTTAAGGGAAAAGTCAGTGCCAAAGATTAATAGACGTGATTTTCTGAAAGCAGGTACAGCAATTACAACTGCTGTTGCCTGTCCCGGTATTGTCACTTCAATGGAGCTCGAACTTGGTGGTTCAGACTTTCATCAGATCAGAACATTCCATCCCCGTGAACGTAATCCCTATCTGTGTACCATGTGTCCGTATTTTGATGGTGGCTTCACTTATGGTGAGGCTGGCAGGATTATGAAGGTTGAAGGAAACCCTGATCATATTGCATCACGAGGGAAATTTTGTTCAAAAGGTCTTGCATCGTTCTTTAGTGCTGTCGATCCTGACAGGATTCTTGCTCCATTAAAGCGAGTAGGTGCGCGTGGAGAAGGTAAATGGGAAGAAATCAGCTGGGAGCAGGCAATCAAGGAAGTATCCGAGAAAGTAGAACAGGCCATGAAGGTGGGCGCTGATACGGTCTGTCTCAACGAAGGGGCGTTCAAGGAAACTGGTACGATCCGTTTTATGGATACTATCGGTTCACGGTCAGTAGTTCGCAGTCGGTTTCCATCAGTGAGTAGTACAACAAAACAAATGGTGCTTAAAAAGGCACTTGGAGTTGATTTTGTTTTACCCGATCTTGAGCATACAAAATATGTATTGAGCTTTGGTGGAAATATTCTTGAAACGGCATTTCCGCTCGCACAGCGATTGACAGATGGAATTGTAAATAATCGATTGAAGCTGGTGACATTTGATGTGCGACTTTCAAATACGGCCGGCAAGAGTAATGAGTGGATTCCTGTTTTTCCCGGTAGCGATGGTATCGTTGCAATGACAATGGCCAATGTCATTATGCAGGAAGGATTGGCTGATACCGGATTTATTGACAGGTGGACCAATCTTTCAAGTAAAGCATTGGCGAAAGGATTGGCAAAATATACACCGGCTATAGCAGAGCAAGCCAGCGGTGTTCCTGCAGAAAGTATCAGACGTATTGCGATTGAGTTTGCAAGTGAGAAATCAGGAGCAATTTTTACTCAAAATGGTATCAGTTATCATCAGAATTCTGTTGATAATGAAATGGCTTGTTTTCTGCTGTCTGTTATTACAGGCAATATTGATAATAAAGGTGGCAACTGTCTTCCAAGACAATTTGATATTGCTTCATTCAAACCGGTACCTGCCAAAAAGGGAAGTGTGGTAAGAAAACTAAATCATAGTTTCCCATTTGAAGTGAAAGAAGGGTCACGCAAGGTTCAGGTGTTGTTTAATCATATGAGTAATCCTGTTTATTCATCGCCTGCTTCAAGTGTATGGCGTGAAGTATTGAAGGATGAATCACAAATCCCGTTCATCGTTGACTTTAGTCCTTTCATGAGTGAAACATCAGAGCTCGCAGATATTATTTTGCCGGACGTTGTTGCTACAGAACGTGATGATGTGGCGAGTAGTCCGACAGCACTTTTGCCATGGGCAAGCATGACCATTCCTGGAGTAAAGCCACAAGGAAAGGTGCAGGATGTCAGGATAACACTCAAGAAAATTATTGAGGCACTTGACCCGGACGGTACACGAGGAATGAAAAAATACTGGGATTTTGCCAACACAAGAGAATGGGTGAAAAAAGAGGTAGAAGCAACCAGGGGTCTTGAGGATGGATATAAAAAGTTAAAGTCATCAGGGGTTTGGCCAGATTATGGAAAAATTGATCTGACAACAAGACAAATCATGAATAAGGGGCAGCCGATTACGGGTGAATACAATACGTATACTAAAAGCGGGTTTAAAACTGCTTCCGGAAAAATTGAAATTAAAATACCTGTATGGACGCCAAATCCACGCCATGCACAAATGCAGCCAAACGAGTTTGTACTGAGCACATTCAAGGTTGCTTATCATACTAATTCAATGACATCGAATCTCAAATATCTCTCGGAAATATGGCATTCCAATCCGCTCTGGATTAATAAACAAACCGCAGCAAAACTCGGAATTGGTGATGGTGGATTGGTAAGAGTCACAAGCGATGCAGGATACATGGTGACAAAAGCATGGTTGACACAGGGTATTCATCCACAGGTGGTTGGTATGTCTACTTCAGTTGGACGCTCAGCATATGGGCGTGTTGCTCAGGCTGATCCTGATGCCGAACTTGCATTTCCGGGATCAGGACAACAAAACGATCCGGATATTGATGAAAATATATGGTGGCGTGATACTGGAATCAATCCGAACGACATTATTCCAATTTCACTTGATCCGGAAACTGGTGTTCAGACGTGGAACGATACAGTTGTTACGGTTACCCCTGCTGAAGCAGGAGATCAATATGGTGATATTAAGGCAGATAACGACCGTCATTTTGCTATTTACAAAAAAATGCTTGGGAAGGTCTGAATGTGTGATGTAAATAATAAAAGAGGCTTTCTATTGTGAAACTTCCTGCCACCAGGAACGGGATTATTGTACTTGCGGTTGCAGGTATTATTCTCTTGTTTATCATTCTTGTCCTTTCCTGGAGTAGTACACGTTTTACCAGAATCAGTGTTTGCGAAACCTGTCATGAAATATTTGTTGATTATAATGAATATAAGCCAATAGGCGAGGTGAGCAAGTCAGTAGAAGATTACAATCCATCTAAAGAATATGACCCCGGCTTATTTAATGTAACAGTAGGTTGCGCTGAATGTCATGCTTATCCATATAATGAATACAAAGAGTCACCTCATTACGATAATGAGAAGAATGTGCGCCCAGGTTGTGTAGGGTGTCATGAGCCACATAGTGTACGTGAAATTCTTAGCTGGAAGTTTTTCTATATAAACTCAGGCAGTTTGGGAGAAAGCCCGTTTCATGCCATTTCAAATAGTTTGAGAGATGTTGGCGAATGGGAAGACTTGCGCATTAAACTGGCGAAACGAGTACGCGAAAAAATGGTTTCTGATAAAAGTGTCAAATGTCAAGCGTGCCACAAAACCGAAAGTGAATGGTTTAATAATATAGCGCGTCATAAAACGATGAAAGAAAGTGGCAAAACCTGTATTAATTGTCATTACAACCTTGTTCATGACGATGTGGAATGGCACGATAAAGATGAATAACAGTTTGCAAATGCTGGTATCGTCTGTTGCTGCCGAGACTAAGGGATATGCTGTTATTAACAAGATAGAGGCCCGGTTTTATCAAAAGCTGATGCGATTATCCAGAAATCAACTTGCCGCGATCAAAAAGAGGCTGGCAGGTGATGCAGGCAAGTGGGATACCTTTGTGTTTTTGATTAGAAATAGAAGTATAAAAAAAATCATTCTAAAAATTATTAATATAAAAGAGGCAAGAATTGGTGAACAAGCACTCCCTGAGATGATGGATGATTATCGAAATATTGAAGCAGACAAAAAAAACTGGAAGGGAGTGAGTAAAGAAGAACTCGATTATATTCGTGCCATGGTCCACGGCTTAAGAGATGTAACTGAGGGCGATGTAAATCAGCCTCCAGAATAGCAGTTTTAGGGGGATTGTATTTTGTTATAAAACAGTGCCTTTTCCAGTGTCACAGGACTTTGGTGAGGCACATACCATTGAAATAGAATCGTTGAAACGGTCAAAATGGTATTAACCATCATGAGGAAATGGAAAATGAAAAAACTATTAACTGGGATATCAACGATTATTACGACAAGCGTTTTAATCACAGGGGTGGCAACTGCTGCAAAATTACAGCCGGTACCAACGCTATCTAAGGCGGAAATGGAAAAATCATCGGCAATCTATTTTGATCGCTGTTCTGGTTGTCATGGTGTATTAAGAGGTGGTGCAACAGGCCCTGATATCACACCAGAAAAAACTCGCAAGAAAAAGCTGAAATCGCTGGAAAGAATTCTGTATGAAGGTACTGATGGTGGTATGCCGGGTTGGGGTAAAGATGGCTATATAACTAAAGCCGAAACCAAAATGTTAGCAAAATATTTGCAGATTAAACCACCCATTCCACCCGAATGGGATATGAAAAAAACCATGGCTTCCTGGAAAGTCCATGTTCCAGTCAGTAAACGCCCTACCAAAGCACCTAATACAAACTGGCAGAATTATTTTGGTGTGGTTCAGCGTGATGCCGGATTAGTCACTATTGTTGATGGCGATACCAAGGAAAAAATCGTTACCTTAAAATCAGGCTTTGCTACTCATATTTTGAGGTCATCTTCAACAGGTCGTTATATGTATGCAATTGGCCGTGATGGTAAAGCCAGCATGATGGATATGTGGGCAACCCCTCCTAATCTTGTTGCTGAAGTTAGAACTGGTATTGATGCGCGTTCTATTGACACAAGTAAATATAAAGGCTTCGAGGACAAGTATGTAATTGTAGGTAACTACTGGCCTTCTCATTATATGATCCTGAAAGGTGACACACTGGAACCTATCAAGATTGTGGGCACTTCCGGTTATACACATGACACAAATGAGTACCGTTTAGAATCACGTGTTGCTGCTATCGTAGCTTCACATCATGCACCTGAGTGGCTTCTTAACCTGAAAGAACTGGGTATAGTGATGCTGGTCGATTACAGTAAGGTTGACCATGGCACTGTGACTGAAACCATGATTGATGCTGAGCGTGCCTTGCATGATGGTGGTTGGGATTCAACCAAGCGTTATTTTCTGGCAGCTGCGAACATGCGTGATACTATTTCAGTTATTGATACTGTAGAACGCAAGCTGGTTAAAAATATCAAGGTAGGCACCAAGCCACATCCTGGTCGTGGTGCAAACTGGATTGACCCTGAATTTGGCCGTGTTTGGGCAACCGTTCATCTTGGTGAAGGACTGGTTTCTATTATAAGCACCGACCCTTCAAAGAAATATGCCTGGACGGTAGTAAGAGAGTGGGAACTGGATGGGAACTCACTATTTATTAAAACCCACGATAACAGTGAGTGGGTATATTGTGATAATACTATTAACAAGGAAAAGAGTAAGACGCTGACCATCTTCAATAAGAACAATCCAGATGCCAAGCCAAAAGAAATCACCTTTGAGAAAAATGTTGTGCATATGGAATATAACAAGGCAGGTGATGAAGTATGGGTTTCTCTTTGGGACGCAGAGGGTGAAGTTGTTGTGATTGATGATAAAACTCTTAATATCAAAAAGAGAATTAAAGGGCTTGATTCACCAACTGGTAAATTCAATGTCTATAATACAACGCATGATATTTACTAGATAACTGTAAAGATGCTATAAGCAACAAGGGCTAAGGCTGTCGCCTTAGCCCATTTTTAGAGAGGTGTGAAATATGAAAATTAAAAACCTAATTTATTATTCTGTTGGGATAACACTGGTGGCAGCAAGCATGGTGACTCATGCGGCAGATCGAAAAATAGAAACGGCCCCACCTGAGTTTCTTAAAATGAGTAATCCAAATGATGTGGATGATGTTGATAAGAAAATCATGAAAAATGCCAAGAAGCTGTATAAAATGAAATGTAAAAAATGCCATGGTTCAGATGGAGATGGAAAAGGCTCAGCTGCGGATGATATGGAAGTCAAGCCTACAGCATTTAACAAACCGGGTTACCTTAAAACAAGAAAAGACGGGCAACTATTCTGGATATTGAAAAAGGGAAGTAAAGGTAGTGAAATGGAGGGATTCGGCCCAGGTACAGATGCTAATTTGTCTGATGAAGAAATGTGGGGAATAATTACTTATATGCGCTCTGAATTTACTAAATAACGTTTAATCTGCTGTACAAATCACCTGTCCTGATTATTTGTCAGGACAGGTTTTATTTTTGAATCAACCCCTGTTCCACAGCAAAGACTGCCGCTTCAACACGCGAATGCATATTCAGTTTTCTTAAAATGGCCTTAACATGAAGTTTAACTGTGCCATCCGAAATACCGAGGTTGCGTGCAATAATCTTGTTGCTGTGACCTTCAGCCAGCTGCCCAAGAATTTCTGTTTCACGTGGCGTTAAGTCAGAAAGGGGAGAATCAATAACCGGTTCTGATTCAGGCGAGGGGCCTCTGATGACTTTCGCCATTATGCTGGCCAACTCTGGCGCGACCACCATTCCTCCCTGTTCAATCTCACGCAGTGCCTTGACCAGATCGTCTGGTTCCATATCTTTTAGCAGATAACCTTGTGCACCGCTTTTCAGGCAGTTGATTAAATCCTGTTCCTCTATGCTGGTGGTGAGCATGGCAATAGGCATGGTTAATCCGTTTTCACGTAAGGTTTTCAGTGCAGATAAACCATCCATGTCTGGCATACGTAAATCCAGCAGGATGATTTCCGGCCCAAGTTCTTTGGCCAAATCAATTCCTTCGCTAGCGCGGCTGACCGAGGCAACAACCGTGATCCCACGTCTTTCCAGCAATGTTTCCAGTCCGGCGCGGAAAAGGGCGTGATCATCAACAAGTAAAATACGCATTAATACAAATTTCCTTTCTTCTGTTATTCCGGATAATTAAATGACAATATGACCTGCGTGCCTTCACCGGGCTCGCTTTCAATAGTCAATGTTGCCTTGATACGTTGTGCGCGTTCCTGCATCACAGATTGACCAATATGATGACCTCCAGATGAAAGTGATGTTTCTTCCTCTACAACGCCGACACCATCATCTTCAATCAAAATACGATACTGACCTTTGCCATTACAGTGAAGCATAATGCGGGCAGTGTGAGCCTGACTGTGTTTTTTAATATTGGCCAATGATTCCTGAATAATACGTAATATCTGCACTTCATAATCAGGTGGTAAATCTATATCACGACAATCTTTATGCAAGAACACCTTTATGTCTGTTTGTTTTTCAAACTGACTGACAATTTCCTCAAGTGCCGGCACAAGACCGCGCTCATCCATTCGAATACGGAAGTGGGACATGAGTTCACGCAATTCTTTGTTGGCATGCTCAAGTCCATTTTCGATTTTTTCAATTTCTTCAAGTGCCATTTTATTATCTACTTGCTGGAGTGTCATATCGAGCATGCGCACCTGAAAGCGTAAGCTGGCAAAGGTTTGCGCCAGTGAATCATGTAGTTCGTTTGCCAGCATGGCGCGTTCCTGCATGATTGAAAGACGCTGTGTTTCATGGTCAAGTCGTGATTTTTCGATTGCCAGCCCCAGATGTCGACCCAGACCGGTTAAGAGTTCCTGAATATCTTTATCGTTGGCGCTGGAATCTGACTCAACAAATAATTTACAAATGCCGACGTTTTTGTCGTGATGCTGAAGTGGTACTGCAATCATGCGCAGTAACTTTCCTTTATGCAGGGGTTGCGCAATATTGACGGGATAATTTTTCAGTTTTGTATGGCTGAGGATTTCACCTTCTGAAATCTGGTTACCTATCATACAGGCTTCGGAACTGATTAACTGGAATTTTTCGACAATGTCCTTTTCCAGCCCCTTGCTGGCGAGCAGTTTCAGTTTTCCTTCCGGTGTCAGTAATCGAATACTGCCAGCGCGCGCAGACACAATATCCATTAACGTATCAAGCGTTCTTTCAAGCAGGTCATTCAGATCTCGGGATACATTTAATCTGGCTGCGACATCATATAACACTTCCAGCGATCGTGTTTTTTGTGCCAGATTGCTGGTTTGCATGGCAACCATTTCATCTACATTATAAACAAGTGCGCTGTATTCCTTGCCGAAACGATTGAGTTCATCAATCAGATCCCACAGATGGCCTTTCTCATCCTGATCAATTTGTGCAAAGAACTCACCACCATGCATGCTGTGCGCCCATCTTTGAATGTCACGCAACGGGTGCAATAGATATTTGTATATACGATAGATAATAAGTGCGGTGATACCGAGCAAGCCTATGGTTGCTGTCATTAACAGCGGTATGAATATCTCTGTACTGTTATTGTAAAAAACCTGCAGTGAGGCAATGGTGATTACCAGTAACAATAGTGAGAATACGATTAACGGTTGTGCCAGACGTGATTTGACTATCCAGTCGTGAATAATATTTCTGGCATCACTGTTTTTTTGCCAGGCATTGACCTGAATTTCAGAATTTACTGGCTTTCCATCGACTGAGGGCATAGTGCTACGCTAACTCGTTGTATCAGAAAAGGAATTTTAGCAGATTATGAGGTTTGCGGCTTCAGCCTGTATGTTGCTGTTTTTGTTACCAGAACTGGCCAAAAATAACTCAGATTCAGAGAGTTACCTTAGGTTGAGGTGTTTTCTTCTGATACGGTTTGTTGGGCAGGGTCATTAGGGTTGATAAAAATGAACTGGAACTCGCCCGGCGTTAACTCAACAAAATCCAGGGTTGTACCACGCAGGAGTGGAACATGTTCGTCATAGATAATCACTTCGATTTCTTCTGAAACCACTTCCATATCGCTCGGGCCTTTGTCATCAAAACCCATTCCATACTCAATCGCACCTTCCTGATTCTTTTTCGCGGCCAGTCGCAGGGACATTTTTTCCATATTGCCTTCTTTCGCAGCGGTGCGAATCTGGGCAGCAGCTTGAGGTGTAATCGTAATCATGTGTCTATTGTAACCTTTCCTGTTTAATTTTTCGCGCAAAGTTGATAAATCGTTCAGCCCAATGATTGCTTTCAACATCTCGCAGATGCAAATAGCAGGCTGTCATATTCTTGTGTACGATACCGTCATTTCTGCCATTAACGCCATATCCACGCAGGATCTTGTAGCTATATCGGGTGTTAATAGGCAGTTTTTCCAGACCTGAGTAATGAAACTCATGCGCTGAATACTCTTTTGATTCCGATTCTGAATCCCACAAACCCTTACCGGTTTCGCGTATTCGCACATAACCACGTCCTTGTGGTTTTTCATGCATTACAGTATCGGCCGGTATAACACCGACCATGTCGGCGGTCTTGCCGTTCCAGCTTATGGAGCGGGACAGGTACATTAAACCACCACATTCTGCATAAGTCGGTAACCCGGCCTCAATTTTATCGTAAATTTCCTTTTTGAGCGATGTGTTGGCTGCCAGAGAGTCCATGTGAGTTTCAGGGAATCCTCCGCCAATAAAGAGGGCATCAATATCAGGGAGGTGAGTATCTTTTAAGGTATTGAACGGAACAAATTCAGCGCCGGCATTTTTGAGTGCTTCCAGATCACCGTCATAGTAAAAACCGAATGATTCATCCATGGCAATACCGAGCTTGATATCGGGGGCATGCGTCTGCACAGACTGTGCTGTGACTGAACTGATATCGGGTGAGGTTTTCTGCGCAATGGCATCGAGGCTATCCAGATCAACCTGTTGCTCAATCAGATGACAAATTTCATTAATGCGTTGATCCGATGTTTGTTCCTCGTTACTCGGAATAAGCCCCAGATGACGTTCAACGATATTGAGTTTTTTATCGTAATGCACAGCACCTAATACTGGCACATCAGTGTAGTGTTCAATGACAGCCCTAAGCTTGGATTCATGCCGTGAACCGCCGAGATTGTTAAGGATCACACCATTTATATTAATGTCCTTGTCGAAATCCTGATAACCACGAATAAGTGGTGCAACACCACGCGTCATACCACGTGCATCTATCACCAGAATAACCGGTGCCTTTAGAAGATGGGCAAGGGCGGCATTACTATTACTGCCGTCCAGATCGAGACCGTCATAGAGTCCTTTGTTGCCTTCGATAATACTGATATCAGACTGGGTGTCGAAGCGATTAAACGTAGCGAGAATTTCTTCATTCGACATGAGGTAAAAATCGAGATTATGACAAGGGCGATTTGCCGCCTTTTTCAGCCACATGGGATCAATATAATCCGGGCCTTTTTTAAAGGGCTGAACAATTTTTCCACGTCGGGTAAAAGCAGCACACAGGCCAAGCGACACGGTAGTTTTACCGGATGATTTATGTGCGGCTGAAATGAGCAGTCGGGACATGGTGTCTTGTTTCCTGTTATAAGTTATTTACAGCCTTTCGATAGCTGCGGGTCTCAGACAAAAGACCGTATTAACAGGAACTAAGTATAGTACGTATGATTACGCTGTTTTATGGTGAGGGTCTACGTCTGAATCAGCCAAAGAAGCAGGCAGGAATGGCATTATTTTGATAGCGAATGTCACTGCTGCCAATGCCAGTGCAATACCACCAATACCAAGTCCGATTTCATAAATGCTTGGTGTGTAGCTGTTGATGACACCATCATAAAATGAGCTGGTTATTTCCTTGCCTGGGAACAGTATCAATGGATAGGCTTGTCCACCAATGATAATGGTATACATAAGTGCAAGACCACCAAGAACAACCAGTATCGCGCCTAATGCAACCAGTGTGCGATTCTTACCCATTGGGCTATAAAAAATGGCAAGCGGAATGAGACCACCGATGACAACAGCACCCAACCAGAATATCTGTGTATAAATTCCGCCATTCATCAGAATAAAGGCTTCAACACCATGGTGTTCAGTGGCATATAGATTAGTCAGATGATAGGCCAGCAGGAAGTAGAGCACAGCGGCCACAAACACGCCCAGCAGGTTCTTCAGTCGATGGAAGACAGCATCGCCCAGTTGACGACCTGTCCAGCCATAGGCGGCCATAAGAACCAGCATAAAGATAGCCAGACCATATGAGAATGACATGATAATAAACATCGGGGCCATAATGGCAGCATCATAACCCTGACGAGCAACAAGGAAGCCAAAGATAGAACCAGTACCTGTTGTCAGGATAAGACGCCAGATAAAGGCGCTGACACCGGCTTTATGTGAATGTTTGTTCATGCGGCGTTCCATCATGGTCCAGAGATAAATGGCCACAATTACGAAAAAGCCGTTATACAGAATAATGTTCCAGGCAAAAATAGATTTGAAATTATAATTGGTCATCGCAACGATCAGGCGATCAGGGCGACCTAAATCAAGCACCAGTACCGCCAGCCCGCCTGCCAGCAATGTAAGGGCAAGTAATGCAGACAGTCTGCTCAAAGGTTTATACATTGGTTTACCAAACACAGACGCAATGGATGCAACA
This sequence comes from Gammaproteobacteria bacterium, assembly GCA_029882995.1. GTDB lineage: Bacteria > Pseudomonadota > Gammaproteobacteria > DAOVJZ01 > DAOVJZ01 > DAOVJZ01. Next base: position 36,105 of record JAOUJV010000001.1, read on the forward strand.
TTAAGTGCACCGGATGCAGCGACAATCAGGAACACAGCAAAAACGTGAGGAGTGCCCCAGACGATCTGGTTATTCATGCCAGAGATATAGTGACCATGGTGCTCCATCATATAGAAGGCAATGCCGGCCAGACCCATAATGGCACCAAAGATGGCTAACAAGGCCCAGTAACCTAAACTGTCGCCTTCAATGGAGGTATAAGTAACATGTTTCATAAATATCTCCGGAATCCCTGTTTATTATATGCCGCGGTAACGAACACCAGTGTTCAAACCAAGGTCGGCGCGAATCTGAGCACTGTTGTACTCGCGCAGTTGTTTTGATATTTCGCTGTTAGGGTCATTCAAGTTACCAAACACAATCGCGTTATGACCGGCTTTTGAACAGGCTTCCGCACAGGCTGTAGTACGACCGGCATCGACACGGTGGACACACATAGTGCAGGATTCAACAGTTCCCTTGCCACGTGGTGCATGTTCTTTTTGATCAGTAATAGTCTCGTGTATGAATGAACGTGCTTTATACGGGCAGGCCATCATGCAATATCGACAGCCGATACAGATATGCTTGTCTACAAGCACGATACCATCCGCACGTTTCATTGAAGCGCCAGTTGGGCAAACATCGACACAAGGTGGTGTTTCGCAATGCTGACACATCACAGGCAAGCTGGTTGTTTTGCCGGTTTGATTGTCTTTTAAATCAACTTTTCGAATCCATTGTGGATCTGTAAGAGGGCGATCATTTGTGCCAACACCGTTTTCGGTATGGCATGCAGTGACACAGTCATTACAGTCAGAAGCACATTTATTGGCATCAATCAGCATTCCCCAACGGTTTTCACTTGATGCACCTTTACCGTCAATTTTGACTGACTCACCAACATGCGCATGAGCTACAGAGTAGAGCATGACGCCGGGTGCGATAGCTACAGTTGCAGCTGCACCGGTTGCTTTACCTAAAAATTCACGTCTGTTCGGGTCGTGTTTTTTTACGTTGCTACTCATATATTAATTATCCGTTGTGTTCTGGTTCTGGACCAGTTTATTTAACAGAACCGAGTCATTGTCGTTATGAGAATGACTCATATCATGCGAGCCTTGTTGAGGCTTTGTTGCATGACACTCGAAACAGTCAAGTTTGACGCTGGCATAACTGTGACAGCTTTGACAGAACTGACCTTCATCTGTAATCGAAACAAATTGTCCTGCATCGTCTTTCTTGGCATGGCAGGCAATACATTCTTTAAGGCTGAATTCCTTTGTGCGTACACCTTCGCGCAATGTCTTGTCACGCTTGTGCGACAGATAATGCATGTGGTTTTTACGCATATCATCAGCAGGTCTAACGCATTGCTCACCTTTGCCCTTGGTGATTTCAGGCATTGGAACACGACTGTTCTCGGCAACTGCTGGCAGACTGGCAAAAACCAGTCCGAGCAGCGCGATAAAAAATAGTCGTATATTTTTCATTTTATTCACCAAGACCCATCTGGATATAGCCAGTCGGGCAGACTTCAGCACAGATGTGACAACCGATACAGCGGTTGTAGTCAGTGTAAACATAACGACCCATTGTTGATTCGTTCTTCGGTGTTTTGTGAACGGCATCTTGTGGGCAGTAGATGACACAGTTGTCACACTCAAAACACATACCACAGCTCATACAACGACCAGCTTCGGCTTGTGCCTGTTCTTCTGTCAGACCTTCTACACGTTCTTCAAAGTGACCAAGGACTTCTTCTGAAGATGGAACATTCTCTACACGCTTGTTGCGTTCTTCAAATGAGAAGTGACCAAGGAAAAGATCCTTCGCCTTGATGATTTGACTGCCTGAACGGTCATCATAGTTATGTACCGCGTAACCACCAACAGCCTTACCTTCTTCTGAAGTACCGCGACGACCACGATCAATGGCGCGTACACTTGGATCACCTTCGGGATCAAACTGAGCTGGCTCATGACCGGTTTCACGTAGTTTGTCGAGTAGATTGAAGTGGTGCACATCTACTTTTGGACGTTTGCCAGTTGCTTCATTCTTGAAGTAATGATCAATGCTGTCTGCAGCAACCGATGCCTGACCAATCACAGTAGTGAGCAGGTGAGGGCGTACAATATCACCACATACAAAATAACCTGGCTTGTTAGGAACCTGGAAGTGGCTATCAGCGTCAATCAGACCGCGATCATTACCAAAGCTTTCAAATCCTTCAAGATTACCGGACTGACCAATAGCAGAAACAATCAGTTCAGCAGGGATATCAAATTCTGAACCTTCAATAACTTCACCCTTGCCATTGGAGTAATCCATCTTGGCAACACGCAGGGCAGTCGCGCGACCGTCTGCACCCATGATAACTTCAACCGGGTTCAGCGAGCCCTGAATTTCAACACCTTCACGCAGTGCATCATCAATTTCATGTTGTGCAGCGTTCATTTTTTCAATTGGCTGACGTGAAATCAGCATTACTTCGGCACCGGATTTCTTCGCAACAGTAGCTGCATCATGTGCAGTCTGTCCAAGAATAATATGCTCGGCACGTTCATTTTCATTTTTAGCTGTGATGTTACCGATACGACGGGCAACAGAGGCAACGTCGATAGATGTATCACCACCACCGACAACAACTACCTTGCCGGAAACAGCTTGCAGACGGCCTTCGTTAAATGCAGCCAGGAAAGAGACGCCGCTAATACAGTTAACAGCATCAGCGCCTGGAATTGGCAGACCACGACCAGCTTGTGCGCCAATAGCAAACAGAACCGCATCAAATTCTTTTTCGATATCTTCAAGTTTGACGTCTGTACCAACACGAGTGTTCATGCGTGTTTCAACACCCATATCGATAATACGGTTCATTTCACCATGAAGAACATCACGTGGAGTACGGTAACCAGGAATTCCGTACATCATCATTCCGCCGAGTTCCTTGTGATCGTCAAAAATAGTGGCGCCATGACCCATGCGACGTAATTGATAGGCCGCGGCCAGACCAGCAGGACCACCACCTATAATGGCTACTTTTTTACCTGTGTCTTTTCCAGCAGTGAACTTCAGCTTGTTTTCTAGCGCTGAGTCACCAATAAACTGTTCGATAGAGTTGATTCCAACAAAATCTTCAACTTCATTACGATTACAACCATCCTGACATGGTGCCGGACAAACACGACCCATAACAGACGGGAACGGGTTGGCATTGGTTGAACGACGGAATGCATATTCCTGCCAGCTCATGTCACCTGTTGGTTTTTCTATACCACGAACAATATTCAACCAGCCGCGAATATCTTCACCTGAAGGACAACTGCCCTGACAAGGTGGTGTCTGGTGAATATAGGTCGGGCATTTGTGAGAAGTATCTGCGACAAAAATCTTGTCATGCATTGATCCCCACTGATGATCGCCATCCTCATATTTACGAAATGTAAATCCTTCGAGGTTCTTTTCCATATCTTTCTTTGAAGTTGCCATGTTTTCTTCTCCTACTATCAGGAAAACTATAAGTTATTCTTTGGTTCCCAGCTGAATAGCATTGCTAACCAGCGCATGCAAACTGCCAATCATGTGCATAGGGAAATTGTAATAGGGTAATGTTTTGCTGAACTGACTCTTGCAAATCGCGCAAATTGCGACGAGATGATTGACGTCATGATCATCAACAACCTGTTTTAGTGCCTGCATACGTGGCATTGCACCTTTCACACGTAATTCCATAAGGTCATCAGTCAACAGACCGCCGCCACCGCCACAACAGAAGGTGCTTTCGTGAATTGTTTCAGGAGCCATATCAAAGAAATTATTGGCCACTGCTTTAATTACTTCACGCGGAAGTTTGAATTGACCGCCTGGCATATTACCCATGCGTGAGGCACGTGCAACATTACAGGAGTCATGGAAAGTGATTCTGAGATGATCGTTGGCTGATTTATCAAAATTAAGAGCGCCACGCTGGATCAAATCATGTGTTACCTCAACAATGTGTTGGGGAACCGGATATTTGGGGTCAAGAAAATCAAACGGACCTGCCAGTGTATTCAGGAAGCTGTATGCAACACGCCATGCGTGACCACATTCACCAATAACGATACGTTTAACTTTTAGTTCAATTGCCGCCTCACGAATACGCATGGCAACCTTGCGCATGTTGTCATAACTGCCGATAAACATACCAAAGTTTGCTGCTTCAGAAGCATGAGAACTGACAGTCCAGCTGATACCCGCCTGATGGAAGACCTTGCCATAACCAATCAATCCGTCAACATGTGGTTCTGCAAAGAAGTCAGCAGAAGGGGTGACCAGTAATACATCAGCACCTACGACATCAACAGGATACTTAACATCTATTCCAGTGTCGTCCTTAACTTCTTCTTCCAGGCCTTCCATTGTATCTATGAGAGCAGGACCCGGCAGACCAAGGTTGTTACCAATCTTGTATACCTTGCCAATAATTTCATTACAGTATTTTTGACCCATGCCAATGCTATCAAGAATTTCACGTGCTGCCATTGATACTTCGGCAGTATCAATACCGTAAGGACAGAAGACAGAACAACGACGGCATTGTGAGCATTGATGGAAATAACTGTACCAGTCATCAAGCACTTCTTTGGTTAAGTCGACCGCACCAACCAGTTTTGGAAAATACTTGCCGGCAAAGGTGAAATAACGACGATAAACAGCACGCAACAGGTCCTGACGTGCTACAGGCATGTTTTTCGGATCACCAGTACCGAGGAAGTAGTGACACTTGTCAGTACAGGCACCACACTTTACGCAACTATCCAGGTATACCTGCAGACTGCGATATTTCTTTAAAAGCTCGCCCATCTTGGCGATAACTTTGTCTTTCCAGTCATCAGGTAGCTCGCCGGGAAAGCCGAGATCTTCCTGAAACTCTGCCTTGGCAATAAACGGTTTGCTGTGCGCCATTGAACCGACCTGTATTGCCGGTATCTCAGGGAATTCCTTCAGTTCTGGAGTTTCAAATTCAGCCTTCGCCACCATGAGCTCCTTAGTTCTTTGATTCCAGTTGTGCTGCCCAGGGAGATAAATGGCGCTGTTCGCGTGGGTTATCTACCTGATTACGTGTTGGACTAAAGAAAACGCCCGGTGCGTGAAGCAACTTACTGATAGGGAAAATAATCATGAGTAATGCAACTGACGCCAGATGAACCATAAGAATTGGATCTTCAGGCATTGGTTGAATATCAAAATAAACAAGACCCAGTGTATAGGCCTTAACAGCAACAATGTCAGTGTGCTCAACAAACTTCATCAGCAACCCGGTTACAGCGATACCAATAATAAGGAGCAGCATAAGATAATCAGACGGGGCTGAAATGTAGCGAATACGCTCTACAAAAATACGGCGGCCAAACAGACCGATAAGGCCAATCAACATGCCAAACCCGGCGTAAATACCGATTGGCTGTATCAATGTAATCAGGCCTGCAACTGGCTCCATGAAATAACGTAAGTGACGAGCAAGTACCGCCCACATTGCCATGTGGAAAGTCCATCCGAAAAGCCATATCCATTTATTGGACTTAAACAGGCTCTCAAACAGAATAACTTCTCGCAACAATCTGTAAACAACACCTGATCTTGTCGTTGGAGCAGGGGTTGTAGGAATCTTTAAAGGCGCCGGGGCCGAAGCAAATATATATATTTTACGAGCAACACCCACAATAAGGATTGCTGTCGCAAAATAAAATAAAACTGTATATATAGTCGTTATCAATGACATCTGGTCATGATCTCCGCGCAAAATTAGAAGCGGGGGCAGTGTTTTTGCCCCCGATATCAATAGGCTGTGATTATACGCAACCTGTTGGCTTTGGAAGGCCAGCGTACTTACATGCTTGCTTCGCAGGGCCGTATGGGAACAGTTCGTACAGGTACTTGCTGTTACCTTTATCTGGACCCAGTTTCTTGCCAATTGCCTTGGTCAGAACGCGAACCGCAGGAGCAATTTGATATTCTTCATAATATTCACGCAGGAAATTAATAACTTCCATATGGTTATCGGTCAGCTCACAGTCATCCAGCTTGGCCATTGCTTCACCAATTTCCATAGTCCAATCAGCACGGTTTTCCAGATAACCTTCTTCATCTACTGCAATACTTTTACCGCCAACTTCAATAGTAGCCATGTTTAAATCTCCTCATCAACAAAACAAATTATTCAATTAAAGCCAGGACTGCACTTTGTCATATTCAACAGTCAAATCGACAAAGCCGTTATAGTCAACTAACTGTATACCATCTATTACTCGACCCTTGATGCCACGTGAGTCAAGGTCAGCTTCAAGCGCATAGATTTTTACATCTTTCATTGCGCCTTTTACCTTGTCTTCAATGACAGAGCCCTTGATTCCGCCATAAACGCCATCTTCAATAAGCAGAATAGCGCTGCCTTTATCACATGTACGCATGCAACGCTCGAGAGAGTTGCGATCAAATGGTGATTTATTCACTGTATGTAACATATTCAATATCCCCTAGAAATTAAGAAGCACATCCATTTCAGTCATCATTTTGGTGACTTCTTCATTACTCTTGACTTCAACAGGGATGATTAAGTCATCTGCTGTGAGCCCACGTACTTCCATGGATTCCTTTTCAACATAGATTTTTTCAACATCGTACATTTCAAGGGCACGGTAAGTAGGAGAAAAATTCTTTACTCCAAGTGCTTTTGTGTCCTGTTCTTTCTTTAACTGGAACACACCATCATCCAGAAACATCATGTAAACATCTTGCTCGAATGCCGCACCGATGAGTACAACTTCAAGTGCTTCAAGTGCGTATATAGTACCGTAAGGTGCTTTACGGTTTACATACATAATCTTTTTAGTCTCGCCAGCTTCTTCCATTAGTATGTCTCCCGTATCAATTAATCACCAAACACAACCATGCGATCTGCCTGAATACTTGCTTCAAGCAATTGCCCCAGTCCCGAAATGCGAAACCCTGGTGCAATATTATCTGCATCTTTACCATTACGTTTGGATTCATCTGCATCAGCAATGCCACGACGTTGCGCGGCGGCAACACAAATTACAAGATCGATTTCGTGCTTTTCAGCCAACGCACTCCAGCGATTGACAATATTTCGATCGTCCTGCGGTGGTGTTGTCAGGCGAGTGCCATTATTAACACCATCATGATAGAAAAAGATGCGATAGATCTCGTGGCCCTTTTCCAGAGCTGCCGCAACAAAGTTGTATGCTGAGTCCGACGCCTGATGCGTGTACGGACCTTCATTAACCATAATGCCGAACTTCATATACTATCCCCTAGTACGTTTAGTTTAAGAGCTGAATGCTGCACAAATCCTAGAAACGGATATGTGCAGATGCATTCAGACTGTTACGAGCGCCACGCCAGTTATCGATGTGGAACTTCGTAAACGGCAGTTCAGTTAGTTCAAAGAAGCGTGGCCAGCCAATACGTTCAACCCAGTCACCGATACGCTCCCAATCCTGAGCATCCTTTTTATAGACGGCAAGGATGTTCTTGACGATTTCAGCAACCTCAGGCCAGCGAGGTGCATTGTTAGGAATGCCTGCTGCCACAAGTTTATGGAACATTGGTTTGCTACGCGCATTTGAATGTTTACCACCAATCCAGATAGCCAGCTTGGTGAATTCAGAATCATTAATCTGCATAGGAGGGCATGGAGGGAAACATGCACCGCAACAGATACATTTCTTCTCATCAACTTCAAGTGAAGGCTTGCCGTTAACCATGGCAGGACGAATCGCAGCTACCGGGCAACGTGCAACAACTGATGGACGTTCACATGCATTAGCTACCAGATCATGATTAATCTTTGGTGGCTTTGTGTGTTGAACGTTAATCGCGATATCACCCTGACCACCACAGTTAATCTGGCAGCAGGAAGTAGTGATATGAACGCGGTTAGGCATTGTTTCATTAGTATATTCTTCATACAGCTCATCCATCAGTGCCTTAACAACACCAGATGCGTCTGTACCAGGAATGTCACAGTGCAACCAGCCCTGTGTGTGAGAGATCATTGTCACTGAAGGACCAGTACCACCAACAGGGTAACCGGCATCTTCGATGGCCTTAATCAAAGGTTCAACCTTTGCTTCATCAGTTACCATGATTTCCATGTTACTGCGGATTGTAAAGTGAACATAACCTTCACCGAATTCATCAGCGATATCACACAGAAGGTTGATTTCGTATGGACCTAATTGACGCTGGGTACCGAAACGAACTGTCCATACCTTGTCGCCGCTTTTCGCAACGTGCATAAGTACACCAGGACGTAAACGCTCATGATATGACCATGCGCCATAGTTATTAAGGAACACCGGGTGCATGTATTGAAATGCATCTGGTACACCACTTTCGATTGGATGACGAGGAGTTTCTGCCATTATTGCCTCCCAAATTATACGTTTGTAATCTTTGTTTAATGGCCTGCAGACAAGCAGGCCATTCACTCATTAGTAATTAATTAGCCAGCCTTGCGAGCTTTCCACTTTTCAGCTTCAGCATCCCAATCGTCCATACGGACATAAGAACTCTGACGTGCACTGCTAATCATGTTTGGATCCGGCTCAATACCGATACCTTCCAGGAAGTTAACCAGACCAATACGCTCAATTGTTTCACCAGTACGTTCGTGCTCAAGCGCATTTTCCGCCCAGAAATCAATGATTGTTTCAGCTAGTTCTTTCAGTGCTTCATAATCATCATCAGATTCCAGCTTCATGAATGGAACAAGAACTGTACCCATAGTGTCACCAATCTTCAGGGTACGCTTACCACCCAGCAGAATTGTTACACCCTTGTCATCACCCGGGCTCAGTGCCTTGGTCATAACGTTGATACAATGCATGCAACGTACACAGTTACGGTTATCAACAGCCAGTGTGTCGTCATCATTCAATGACAATGCTTTAGTCGGGCAACGACTTACAACGTTATCAACAATGTATTTACGACCCTTGTCAGCAACGTACTTCTTGACTTCTGCCTGATCAACTTTCATATCATCACGCCATGTACCAATTACAGCGAAGTCAGAACGCTGAATTGAGTTCATGCAGTCATTCGGGCAACCGGATACCTTGAACTTGAATTTGTATGGAAGAGCAGGGCGATGCATGTCATCCATAAAGTTATTAACAAGCAGACGGTGAATTTTTTGTTCGTCACAATTTGATTGTTCACAACGTGCTGCACCGATACAGGACATACCAGTACGTACGCATGGGCCGGCACCACCAAGGTCCCAACCGTATTCGTTGATTTCATCAAAGAATGTTTGCACGTTCTGAGTAGTTGTACCGATAAACATAATGTTGCCTGTCTGTCCGTGGAATGCAATCAGACCAGAACCATGCTTATCCCATGAATCGGAAAGCTGGCGTAACATTTTTGTAGAGTAGTGATTACCAGCAGGTGGTTGCACACGAATAGTGTGGAACTCTTTAGATTCTGGGAACATAGGTTTGCCATCTGTACCCATCAATTCTGTAAAGCGAGGAATAATACCGCCGCCGTAACCAAAGACAGAAACCGTACCACCTTTCCAGTAACCAAGACGTGTCTTGTAGGAATGCTCCAGCTGTCCAAGAAGGTCAACCATCATATTGCCAAACTTGTCTTGCATTGCCAGGCGCTTAAGACCTGTTACAAAGCTTGGCCAAGGACCTTTTTCCAGCTCATCCAGATTAGGAGTATTGTGGAATGGCTTGGATGATTTCTTCTCTGAAGGAAGATAAGTACAGTGCTTCTCAGGATTCTTTGGTTTGTCTGTTGCACTCATTAGCAACTACCTCCTGTTTCAATTCGTTATTAACGTTATATAAACGGCGCGTACAGCACCCCATAAAAAAGCTGGGCGAATTGTAGTAAGTGTGTATGCCGCTTAGGAATTCATCTTTAGGGGTGTTTTACCTACCCCCTACCTATCCCAAACGGGATATAAGCAACCGATGTTTTGGAGTAATTGATTGATTTCAATAGTAATTACAGCAAAGCATCTTGAAGGCGCAGAATTATAGGTAAATCTTAAGGTTATTGCACGCATTATTTCACTGGGTATTATGAGGGGGATTATATTGAGCAGGCAGTAATAATAGACGTCGTTCCAATTCCTGAGTAAAATGTTAGGGTATATTAGTTGTCATATATTTTAAGTGAGCTATATATGCCATTGTTAATAAAGAAGATATTATGTCGCCAGTAGTCCAGATAAAGGTAGCGCCACCCCAAATTGACAGCCCGTTTCATCTTGATAATGAAAAGGGGTATCAACTTTGGCGCGAGCAAAAACGGGATAACTACCCGTCAAAACCGGAAGAGTTGTTGGTTTCTGTCTCTGATCCCTTCCATATCACTGTCGACGAGCGAGGGCAGATTTTGTCGCTGTGCAGTAAGACAAATATCTCTATATATAGAACCTCACTTGAAGGAGTAGCTGATAAGGAGATCCCCAGAGCTATTGGCCATGCCTTTGGCCTGAATCGACTTGACCCGAATATGTTGGCAGATGATGATGGCATTACTTCATTGCAGGTTGTGGCCGGCAAGTCTGTGCGTGGCTACATACCGTATTCAAATAAACGGCTACTGTGGCATACCGATGGCTACTACAATACGACTGAACAGCAGATACGCTCTATTATTCTGCATTGTGTCACTCCGGCATCTGGTGATGGGGGCGAAAACGGGTTATTGGATCATGAAATGGCCTATATCCTGCTTCGAGACAGAAACCCCGACTTTATTCAGGCATTGATGGCACCGGATGCAATGACAATTCCGGCAAATGAGGAAGCGGCTGAACAGGACAGAAAATCAGTTACAGGCCCGGTGTTTTCGGTTGATTCTTCCGATGGCAGTCTCCATATGAGATATACAGCCCGTACCCGCAGTATCATATGGAAAGATAATGAAGTCACCCGTAAGGCAGTTGCGTTTTTAGGCGACTTACTCGAAAACGGCAATGACTATATATTCAATTACAAGTTGCGCGCAGGAGAAGGACTGATTTGTAACAATGTCCTGCACAAAAGAACTGCATTTGAAAATACAGAAGGTGCAGATCGTTTGTTATATCGTGCGCGTTATTATGACCGTATCAAGCATACATAATTTGATGTACAACAAATTGGACAAAAGAACATGTTATACCTGAGCGAAATATTAATGCAGCACCATGAAATAAACACTTTTGAAGAATTGCTTAAGATCATTCCTGTGGTTGCAAAAGAAAAAGGCGAAATATTTATGCATATTGATGTTAAACCACAATATGCTGATGTGCCTGCAAACTGGGAAGATAAATTAGAGGGCGCGTTTGCTGGTGTTCACTCAGTTACAAATTAAAAAAATTTTAAAACAGGATTTGCAAATGAAATATTTAAACAGAGATCAGTCAATCATCGATGCCGATGATGCCAGTGATGCCGAGGTGCCGACTGCACAATTTGAGGCAAAAGTGCAGGCATTACAAGAACAGATGCTTTCATTACCCCCGGGACATCATCCTATGGAGAAGGCAAGGTTACAACTTGATATTGGTCCTTTGCTGTTAGGTCTTGAAAAAAATGAAGACGCATGGGATATCGCAAGAGATGCATTTGATGTTTATGTTGAAAATGAATCATGGGAAGGTGCTGTTATTGCCTGTGAAATTATGTTTAATGCAGATCAGACAGATTCGCTCGCAGCGTTGGGGCAAGGGGTCTGGCTGGGAGTCACTTTCCCGGATGTTGATCCTGAACTAACTGTTGTCATGCTTGATCACATTATTGATGAAACACCGGAAGATTCAGATGGGGCGGCACTGGCCGCTGCAACAGCGAGTTATATTGTCGATTTTCGTACAGAAGGGAAGAAGCATGAAGATCTGCAGTTTTTTACAAGCCAAAGACTGGCAGAAGTTGCTCGCCGTCACAGTAATGTGGAGACGCAGGAGTCTTTTGATAAATGGGTTGAAAAGCTCGAACTAAATGACCCTGAAAAATTTCTTGTGCGTTTAAGAAATGTAGTTGATGTATTGGTGCAGGAAAGCTGGTGGATTGATCGTGAAGCTATCTGGGCAAAGCTGCCGCACTAACTGATTATGTTTTGGCAAGAAGACGATGATAAGCCCGCAGTTGCGATAACAGATGATATCGTTGAACTGATTTTTAAAATCAAGTGTCAGGCGATACCGGTTGATCATGCATATGCATTATCCCAATCTGTGTTAAAGGTGCTGCCGTGGCTTGAAGAAGATGGCGCCGGCTTGCATACCATTCATGTTGTCACATCCGGTAACGGCTGGATGCGCCCTGAAAACCCTGATGAGTTGCTTTATCCGTCAAAACGTACCCGGTTTTCCTTGCGTGTCCCCAAAGAAAGAATTTCAGATGCAGAAAAACTGGATGGTGTAGAGCTTGGTATTGCCGGCAACTCACTCATTGTCAGTGAAATGAAAATCAAGCAAATTGAACCGCATGAAACCCTTTTTTCCCGCTATCTGATAACAGATGAAATTGAAGACGAAGAAAAATTTCTGGAAGGCATTTTTGAGCAGCTGAAGTCAATGGATATACATGTCCGTAAAATGATGTGTGGCAAGGAAAATAGAATCAAAACAAATGACGGAACAATCAAAACGCGCAGCATGATGCTGGCAGATCTGGATGATGAGGCCTCCTTAAAGCTTCAGAAAACAGGTTTAGGTTCACTCCAACACATGGGTTGTGGCCTCTTTATCCCGCATAGAGGCATCAAGGCGGTATCCTCAATACCTTCAAGTAGCGAAAAATAGAGGATTTTTTCTATAGGGTTGGGATAGAGACAAAAATTGGATTAGAATATGCGCCTGTTAAATCACTGGCAGTATTTGGAATTTGTAATCTGGAGTAACAAGAGAGGAAACAATGGCTTACGAAATTGATGGTAAAACTATTGAAACAGACAAGAATGGCTATCTGGTTGAAATAACCGACTGGACTGAAAATGTTGCACAAGCAATTGCCAAGGAAGAAGGTATTGAGCTAACAGATAAACATTGGGATCTGATTAATTTCTTACGTGATGAGTACATTAACAATGGCGGCAATCAGCCCAACACACGCAAGATTGTAAAAGCGATGTCTGATAAATGGGGAGAAAACCTGGCGCAGAAAGATATCTATGCACTTTTCCCTAAAGACCCGTCCAAGCAAGGTGGTCGTATCGGTGGCTTACCTGAAAGCCGCAGAAAGGGTGGTTACTAATCACTTTATATAAAAGGGCTACATTAGTAGCCCTTTGTTTTTTGGAATTTCCTAAGAATGTCATATACATCACTTGTTAGCACCGATGTGCTGGCGGATCATCTTTCTGATCCTGACTGGATCGTTTTTGATTGTCGATTTACCCTGACCGCACCTGATTCCGGATATGAACAATATCTGCAAGAACATATTGATGGTGCACGCTATGCACATCTGGATAATGATCTTTCATCACCCATTGCAGAATTAACGGGTCGCCATCCATTGCCGGACAAGAATAAATTCGTGCAATGGTTAAGAAATAACGGTGTAAACAATAACTCACAAGTTGTGGTCTATGATGAAAGTTTTGGTGCTGTGGCTGGTCGTTTATGGTGGTTATTAAAATGGGCAGGACATGATGCGGTTGCACTACTGGATGGCAGTTATCCCAAATGGCGTCGTGAAGGGCACAAGACAAGTCATGATCTCCCTGTGATTACTGAATCTGATTTTAAAGCTGATTTCAAAGATGAAATGATTGCAAGTTCTGACGAGGTCCATGAGTTTGTAAAAGGTAATAAACAAGCTGTCCTTATTGATGCGCGTGCAGAAGAACGTTTTAGTGGTGAAATCGAACTGCTGGACAAGGTGGCCGGGCATATCCCTGGGGCTATCAACTTTATGTATGAAGATAATCTCGATATGGGAGGGAATCTTCTTCCTGCCGATGAATTAAAAGAACAGTTTGAAGGTTTAATGAGCGGTGTTAAACCTGAACAAGTTATCCATATGTGTGGTTCCGGAGTGACAGCTTGTCATAATATGATCGCAATGGAAGCTGCCGGCTTATATGGCAGTAAACTTTATATCGGATCATGGAGTGAATGGATAACTGCTCCTGATCGCCCTGTTGCTACGGGTGATGAATAGACTGCACCAATAATGCTCCTCCTGTTTGCCGAAAAATCCCCTTCTCACTACTAATTTAATACATACAGTATTTACTCAATAAAAACAGCAGGTTATAAAATACTTAGAGCTGTTCAAAATCTTATTTCCTGTTTTTCCCGCACATTTTCTAATAGTTGTCTATAAAATTCCGATAGAAATACGTGGGTATATAAAAATGATCATTATTTGTGTGGAGAAGGACATCACTGCATGGTTTCAGGCTTGCTCAATTTTGTAAAAAGGCGTGATATTAGCAAATATCATGTTGTCATCATGGTGACAACAGTTTTGCTTGTGAGTCTTTACTGGAAGTACAACCACAACATAGAGGTCCTAAAAGAAAAATTCATTGCGCTAAGCACCAGCGAAAATCATCAGACTGTTGATTCTATACGACATCAGTTTCGTGTGATTGAGCAGGGGCTCAGAACTATTTCACGTCTCCCTGAAATAAAAAGGATTTCACATCATAACCCTCATCTAAGCAAAGAAACAACAATCACAGTTAATGAAATATACAGCTCGTTAACTGAGAATGTTGCAGTTTCAGAAATATACATAACTCTTGTAAATAATAAACTCAAAAAGGGTGAATTAGAAAGACCCATTCTTGAATTCGACAATAATATTCTTGAAAATGAACATAATAATGATAACGAAGATGAAGAATACAAAGTTATAAATAGCCATATATTAACCATAAAATCCAGATTCAGTAGTTATGATATGTATGAGATACCGGATCAGGTATTGTTAATAAGCGAGGAAGTTGAAGTATGCGATGTTTCCGAAAAAGGAGTGGCAATCGATGACGAGAAAAAAAAGGGCATAGTATTGTCAAAACCTGTTTTTAATGAACAAGGCAATGTAATAGGGGTTATCTCGGGAGTGTTACGTACTGATGTAATCAGGGGAATGTTATCAGACACAGATAGCTATATAACAAACGAAAAAAACGACTTTATTATTTCTCGATCATCGAAGATAAACGAGGAAATAAAAAATAAATCAACCGACGTTCTTTCTGGTAATAAAAATACAGTTTACTACGAGAAAATAAAAATCCCGGTAAACTCGCTTGGTTCAGACTGGTATTTTATATCAAGCCACCCTGATAATTATTTCTGGGATCAGATATACGTAAAGCATGAGAATTTATTTTTTGCTTATTCATCATTTGTAATAATTCTGTTAAGTGGTTTTGCCATGATTTACTTACACAGAAGAGAAACAATAAGAAGGGCGGAAGAGGAAACGCTTCGTCAAGCATCACACTTAAGCGCAGTATTCAATACGGTTCTTGAATCAATAATAACAATTGATGAAAAGGGTACAATTATAGATTGCAATCCTGCGATTGAGTTTTTATCAGGCTATATGGTTGAGGAGCTAAAAGGGTGTAATGTAAACATGCTGATGCCTCAATCAATTGCCAAACATCATGACTTATATCTTAAGAATTATATAAAGACTGGCGTTCCTGGAATAATTGGTGTTGGAAGAGAAGTTGAACTACGTCATAAAGATGGTCACCTTGTCCCCGTCGACCTTTCAGTGACCGAGTTTAAAAAAGGTGATACTAATTATTTTGTCGGCACCCTCAAAGACATATCCGTACAAAAAGAAATGATCGGCATCGTAGAAAAAGCCCGTGATACTGCGCTCGAATCTTCCAGAATTAAATCTGAATTCTTGTCCAACATGAGCCATGAATTACGCACACCGATGAATGGCATCATTGGCTTTATACAGCTTCTGGAAGATACAAAGCTCGATGATGAGCAGAAGGCCTATCTGGATACAATTCTGGATTCAGCAAATGGCCTGATGACAATCATTAATGATGTACTGGATTTTACTCGCCTAGGTGCCGGGAAGATACGTATAGAAAACACTGATTTTAATTTAAGAATGACCGTCGACAGCCTTGTAGACTTTTTTAAATATCAGACTGAGTGCAGCAGAATAAAACTACAGGGACAAATATCATCAAGAGTGCCCATGCAGCTTGTTGGTCCGCCGGGAAGATTGCGACAGATACTGGTGAATTTCATCAGTAACGCATTTAAATACACTGAGCAGGGAGAGATAAATATCAGAGTAAATATGCTGGAAGAGCATGATGATTATGTTTTATTAATCACTGAAGTCGAGGATACAGGCGTTGGTATTACAGAAGAAAATCAGAAGCTCATTTTTGATTCATTCAGGCAGGTTGACAGCTCTATAACCAGGCAACATCAGGGGCTTGGGCTTGGGTTGGCAATTACAAAATCACTGGTTGAAATGATGGGGGGGGAAATCGGGGTTAAAAGCGAACCGGGAAAAGGAAGTACATTTTGGTTTACTATGCAACTAGGGAAGGCAGATCTGCCTTCATATAACAATGAATCCATATCATTGCTAAATGGTAAGTCGATTCTTGTTATTGACGATGATGCTGAATCGGCAGAATCATTACAATACAAACTTGGTACCTGTCATGCAATCACAGAAACAGTTTTTTCTCCTCTAGATGCCATTCAATTACTACGCGACAAATCCATTACCGAACACCCGTTTGACATGATTATTATTGACGTTAAATCAGGATTGATAGATTGGCGCGATATTGTAACTACGATTAATAAAGATGAACTAATCAAGCCTGTTCGAAAGGTAGTGCTGACCTCTTCCGGGCAAAGAGGTTTTGGTGATCTTGCAAAACAAATTGGTGTTATGGCTTATATTACAAAACCGGTCGATGATAATGGCTTATTGACTGCCTTGAGTATGGTGCTTAACAAGGAGCCGGATGACACGAGTTCGCTGATAACTAAATACACGATAAGTGAATATTGTGCGAAGCAATCTGGCCGCATACTGGTTGTTGATGACAATATCACCTCGCAGAAAGAGGTGACACATGTGCTTTTAACAGATGGATTACGTTCAGATGTTGCTTGTTCAGATGCGGATGCGCTATTGTCACTTGATCATATTGAATACAGCATGATAATCATTAATTCCGCATCGGGACAGGTCAATATTGAGGAATTTGTTTCTAATGTTCGAATTCACGACAAAGTCAGTAACATTTCACACCCCATTATTGCACTGGTCGATAAAAATGACAGCATTATGACAGAACGGTGTATGAAGGCCGGGGTGGATGATGTCCTGATGTACCCCTTTAATGCAGAGCAGTTCAATGCAAAAATGCTAAATTTAATGAGCAAGGCAAGCTGATTTACTATTCAATAGCCCTCTGTTTTCGTATATTATCTTTTTTCAATAGCAAAAACCGGTCTGATTATGCTCGTTAAAATTCCATCCGTTTTGAACGAATCACAACTTTCAAGAATTCAGGGCATATTATCCAATGCCAGTTTTGTCGATGGTAAATTGTCTGCCGGAATGGCGGCACAACGTGTTAAAAACAATGAAGAGATTGATGTGCGATCTCGTGAAGTCGAAATGTTAAATGAGATTGTCATGAATAGCCTTGTTTCACATCCTTTGTATAAAGCAGCTGCCATGCCACTCAGGGTGGCTGCGCCATATTACGCGCGCTATCAACATGGAAAATACTATGGTGATCATATTGATGATCCGATCATGTTTGCCGGTTCTCCTTATCGCTCTGATGTATCAACAACTGTATTTTTGACTGACCCTGCTGATTATGAAGGAGGGGAGCTTGTTGTTAGAACCACATTCGGCGATACCGAAGTAAAATTACCTGCAGGTCATGCCGTTGTTTATCCTTCAGCCAGTATTCATCATGTTAATGAAGTGACAAAAGGTGAGCGCATTGTTGCCGTCACCTGGGCGCAAAGCATGGTCAGAGATCCGGCAAAGCGGGAAATACTGTTTGATCTTTATCATGCGCGTGAAAAGATGCTTGTTGAAATGGCAGGAAAGGAAGAGACCGATCAGATTGACCGGTCGTATGTTAATCTGGTCAGAATGTGGTCGGAGTTATGACATAGCGTCTGCTTTTTTGTACCACTCCTGTGCCTTTTCTGCACTTTGTTCAACTCCCTGACCTTGTTCATACATCATACCCAATGTCATGGCAGAACCGGCCAGACCTTGTTCAGCCGCCTTTTCAAACCATTCAGCTGCTTTTGATTCATCTTTTGCAATACATTCACCATGAAGGTACATGAAACCAAGCCCATGCTGGGCAAGTGCATGACCGGCTCCGGCGGCCTTTTGCATATACTCAAGTGCACGTGTTTCGTCTTTTACTAATCCAAGTCCATTTTGAAACATAATGGCCATTCGATGCATGGCATCGGGGTGTCCATCCTGTGCATATGGGGAAAGCAGTTGTTTGGCACGTGAAAATTCCTTGGCTTCAAATGCGGCCATCCCGCTTGCAAGATCCATATCCAGTCCTGACATATCACGCATCGTTATTCTCCTGTGGAATAAATTCAGGCTATTTTACCTGTTTCTATTGTTGATAGAATCAAAAATAGCCATAAATCTTCTACCAATTTTAGAAAATTAGCATTTGTGTTGTATATACTAGACCCCGGAACACATTGAATGAGGTAGCAAATGAAACTGGAAGTAATTATTGAAGGCAACCGATATCATCTGAATATCCCACAGGATATGCTGGATGAGGGGCATTCTTTCTTCGATAAAATGGATGCGGATATGGATAAGGGCTGGCAAGTAGGGCGTGTGTTTATAGAAAATCCGGACATAAATGTACGATGCCGTATTGTGGCTGATCGTATTTTAACCGCGATGGAGAATGAAGATAAAACCATGGCATTATTAATGTCTGCTTACATCGTAACGCGCATGCCGGAAGTCTCTGCGCTGGATATAGACGTATCTGGTGAAATGGACACCCGAATTATTCGACAGCAGGATGATAAGCCTGAATTAACGAGTTTATCGCCAAAGGAAGCAATGGCTCAAACAGAAAAAGATGTGGCACGTGTTTACAAGGTAGGGAAGGTATACCGTTTTGCTACATTCAACCACATCAAAAAAGAATGGATTGAATCGCCGCCATTTGAAACTGAAGAAGAAGCAAAGGATGCACGTTTGCAGGCCATGAATGTCCGTTATGAAGAATTAACGGGGGCTCAGGATAAACCCAAACTACATTAAGCTAATGGCTACAGATATATCTTTGCAATATATTCCTCAATAGGTTCCACAGCGTTAGTATTATGCTGTTTAAATAGCGCAAGCATATTGTTTGCTACCTGATACCAGTGTTCTTCTCCTGTTTTGCAAACAGTTTCCAGTGTGGCCAGTTTTCCACTCGATAGCCACTCCTGATAGCCCTTGATGAGTTGTGGAAACAGCAGCTTTCTCAGCCCGGTCATGTTGGAAAAATAAAAATGTAATGATGCCTGATTTTGAGTTTCGATCAGCTCAGGTAGTGTGGAAATACAATCTGCCAGATGATCACGCACAGCACGCGCCTTGAATTCAGCTTTTGTACACGAAAGAGTGGCCAGCATTTGCTCCCATTCGTCTCCCAGTAATTTACCTGCACGCGCTTCACCAATTTCATGCAAGATGGTGTTTTCCGTCTCATTATCAACAAATGCGTTTAAGAGTGCCTCCATATCACCATGATGCGGATAACATTCAATGACCTGCGCCATTGGCACATCTGTACGTTTATTCCATTTCCATTCTTCTATCTTTTCCCATAAGAACCGCTTTAACGATTCGCGGCTAATGAAAATAGTCTGGTTCAAAAATGTCGCTGGCGGCGCAACCAGATCACGTGCATATTCGAATTGCGAGATCAAAATAGAAATATTTTCCCGCACCTCATGTTTGAGAAGTTTACCCAGAGAAAAATGCGGTTTTGAAAAGATACCACGTCCACTGTTGTAGATATAACCATGTGGTAGCAGTTTTTCATTTATCCCTTGTGTATCAAACGGGTCAAATGATTCATTGTCAATCACAAGCTGGCTATAGGCTTCATTTTCAAGTGGTTCCCATGATTGTTCACGATGCACCATCCATGAGCCAACATCATCACGCGGGATTTTTCCGGAAAGAGGGATTTTTTGTTCCCAGCGATAATATTCGCGCATTTTGAGTAAAAAAGTACACATGGAATAATTGCCCGCATATTGTGCATCTGAAATAGCACAATTATGCTGAACTGTTTTGACCAACTCTTGCAGATACTGCATGACTGTCTCCCGGCATTACAAAACAATTACTTTCAGTCTAGCATTACCATTCAAAAACGGGCTATTTCTGTATAAATTGACGGGGTATCGGAATGACCAGAAAAGAAGCTATACCCCCGAATATTATATATAATGAGCATTGCATGATTATATCGAGTATAGAATGGCTCTCAGAATAAAGACAAAGTGGCACCGTTCCAATCGCAGTGAACGTAACAAGGCTGGCTCCAGCAAACAAAAAACCATCGAAGATCTGGCAGGTGTTATCGCCTTCAATATCTGGAAAGTTTCACAGGAAACCTACAAGCGCATGGAGAAAGAGGGGTTCCATTTCAGGGAAGACAAGCAGGTTTCGGATATTATCACTGAAGTAATTGCCTTTCTTGTTCAGGTTGCTGACCGTATGGTGTATGGCAAAATTGATGAGGAAGAGCGCACTCGTTTTGTAACCGCTCTGGCACAGGAACTGGGCAAGACACTGGACAGTAATTTACGGGATCTGTTTGGTAAGGGTGATTATATCCAGCCGTTCTTCAATACATTGAATGAACGCTTTGCCGATTATGCCGAATTTCCGTTTGAAGACAATCAGCCCAGCTATGGAGCAAAACGCTATCTGGGCGACAAGATTGCCGAACACATGAAAGCAACGGATAACAAGTGGGTGCTGGAACAGGTTATTGATATCGAAGTACCGGAAGCACTCAAGATTGTGCAGAGAATGGTGATTGATGTAATGGGACTGCGCGAAAGAAGCTAGACCAGTTTTATCAATAGCATTACAAATAGCACAACTGCAATAATCGGGATCAAGACCCCCATCCATTCATTACCGCTGACTTTGGGGCTTTCTTTCAGCATCTGTTTGGCGCGCGGAAAAATAAACATAATCATCATGCCAAGCAAAAGTGCGTAACCGATTTTCATCCACATTTCCATCAGGTATCCTCACCACAAAAAACAAACCCCGAACAAGTCGGGGTTTGTAATTATAACTAAATAAATGTTTTAATCCCTGCCGCTGAAAGCACTCAACAGGTGCAACAGGTGAACAAAAATATTGTAAATACTCAGGTAAAGACCAACTGTCGCCATGACATAATTGGTTTCACCGCCATTCACGATACGGCTGGTATCATACAGAATAAAGCCGCTCATAATCAGGATGACAATAGAAGATATCGCCAGTGACAGAGCAGGAATTTCCATAAAGATATTAGCCAGTGCTGCAACCAGTACCATCAACATACCGACAAACAGCATGCCACCGAGGAAGCTGAAGTTTTTACGGGTAACCAGCGCATAACCTGACAGACCCAGAAAAATAGTAGCGGTACCACCAAAGGCAACCATAATGATCTGGGAACCATTTTGCAGGGCCAGATAGCTATTCAGCATCGGGCCAAGACCAAAACCCAACAGACCGGTTATTGCGAAAACCACACCAATACCGGCAGCAGAATTCGCTGTGCGTGGCAATACAAGCCAGATCAAGGCAAATGCGCCGATTAGTGTAAATAATGAAACCCCGTGTGAAACCTGCATGGTCATGGAAAGCCCAGCCATGAGCGCACTGAATAGCAGTGTTATTGATAACAGGGTATAGGTATTACGAATTAATTTGGTTGTCGCTAATGACGAAACTGCACCTTGTGTTAAAACACTCGGATTTGTATTCATGTGAGAAATTCTCCCATTGGTTGAAATTACTGACAGTATAGACGTAAAAGTCTGTATTTAGTTCAAAATCATACGGATCTGGGTAAAAATATCAACTGGTACAAGCTACTGTTTTTATATATAATTCGCGCCTCAAAACTCGGGGAAACCACAATCTTTGCCCTGATATATGAATTCTGGAGAGCTGGCTGAGTGGTCGAAAGCGGCGGTCTTGAAAACCGTTGAGGGGTAACCCTCCGGGGGTTCGAATCCCTCGCTCTCCGCCAAAAATAAAAAAGGGTCCTATTGGACCCTTTTTTGTTTTTGTGAAGGTGACCGAGGTCTTGGTTCGACCCCCCAGGTTCGACAAATTTGTCGGGAACAAATTTGAACACCACGAAGTGGTGGCCCGTAAGGGCGGCGCACAGGGAAGTGCACCGTAATCCCGAGCTCTAACTCCCCTTGGGGTTTTACGCGAGATACTAGTACAGATAAAACCATGCCTAAAACTGTCAGCATTTTTTACAATTTCTTGTATTTAATCTCGGACTAATAAACAAACACTATATGAATCAATGGATTAAATTTTGGGTACAAATTTTGCATGACTGCTTCTAATCATTGATTTCAATTATGGAGCAGGCAGGACATGAAGGTTTTAAGGAGTGTTTCACTAGCAGTATTTGCGATTGTATTGAGCAATTCGTTCATCTCACAAGCATCAGCAACACCGATCACAACCAGTTTCGAAACCACAGTTCAATCTACTTCGGGTATTCCGGGAGTTAATGTGGGGGACAATTTTTCTGCTTCTTTTACCTTTGATAACGATGAAACTGCAGCCAGCTCTGTTTTATCACCTATATGTGGTTTCGGTGGATGTTTTAAAACATATCGTTTTACAGATCCCGTTTATACAGGCAATGTATCTACACCAAGTTTAAATTACAGCTCAGATGGTGGCATAGCAGTAGGTGTTTTTAACGACTTCACAATGCCATCAGGTCTTTTTGGTTCTAGCTATGAACTTGGCATTTTGGGCAATCCAGACATCTATGACTTCATCATGATTGGTGGCGGATGGGGAAGTATTGGGGAAAATATAGATTTATCAGGTAACACAACTAATATCTCTGAAATTGGATTTAGCTTATTATTTATTGGTAATTCAAATCTAATTTCTGATACTTCGTTGCCATTATCAATTGACGAATTATTATCTGATCCAGATTTTATTGGTTCTGCGCTTTTATTATCACTATATGAACTACAACAAGCTTCTTCTTTCTGCTCAGGTACTAATTCTTGTTTAGGTGGTGGAGGGGTTCCTGTTGAAATAGCCCATATATACGGCGAAGAAGTCAGTGCAATACCCACACCCGCAACCCTGTTATTGATTGCGCCCGGTCTTCTGGCTCTGGTAAAATTGTCCAAGAGAAATAACTAAAGCAGGACTCAAGATGTTTAAATGCCCTCATTGTGAAAAACCCGAAATAAAACCATTACGCAAAGCCATTCTTAGCCCAGGGTTGCTGGCTAAATGCGGCATATGTTCTGGTGAATCAACGATTACTTACAAGGCATGGCTGACAGCCATGATACCAGGGTCAATTTTAATGTTGGCAACACTGGTGATGGATACCGGCGAGTGGGAAACAACACTGAATGTGGTTGGTTTTGCCTTAATGGTATTGCTCCCATTCCTGTTCGCACCATTAATAAAATTCAAAGACTGATTATTTCTGTGGTTCTATAAAAGCCCACCCCAGTTTCACGGGTGGGTTTTTTTCATTAAAGCGTCGCCATTTAAAGGTAACTGGCGTTTGTATTTCAATATTCGGGTATCGATTAAGCCAGTCTACAGGTAGACTTTCGCCATCAATAGATACATCCCAAACCAGTACAGCGCCTTTGGTGAGAAAATCCTGTTTATCTATCCAGCCACTGCGTTTGTCTTCCATCTGAACATAAACAGAAGGTCGATCTTTCGAGTAAAAGGCAACATTACCACCAAGTGATAAACGTGCAACGACATATTCTAATGGTGCATTAAATCGTTTATGCCATTCATTGGTAAAGAAAGTGCCGATTTCATTACCCGGGAAATGAGCGCGCTCGCGCAATTTAATAGTAAGTTGCGTAATGTAGGCGCTAACAATAAAGGCAGAAACAATCAGTAGGGTAATCAGAAAACGTTTAAAGTTTTTAATTCCAATATCCGGCCTGAAATAGATCATCAACAGTACGCCTGCAAGAAACCATGCCGGAGTGCCCCACATGGATTTCAGCCGCATTCCAAAAATAGCAGAAAGCAAAAGCATAATAACAAACGGTCCCAGGCCAATTATCCATGGAAAAGGATCAGATTTTCCGGCACGTGGAAACGCAGGCTGTCCTGCTTTAAGGGCAATAAAGGCAATCAGGCAGAATAAAACAGCCAGTAATTGCGAGCCGGCGAACTTAATAGGGTAATACAGGTTGGCAAAGTCCGCTTTTTCTGCAGTTGATCGATCCAGTCCATAGGTAATGGTAGTGAAATCATTTTGCGTTACCCAGTAAAGGTGAGGGCTGATAATGAATATGCCTAATACGATGGCCAGATACAAACCAGGTTGTCTGAATGTTTTACGATAGGCGTGTGTGCTTAATAAGACTGCAAACATGGAAAGAAACAAAAATGCAGTGTGGTATTTTGCCAGCACTGAAAGCCCTGCAAACAAACCACAAGCCAGCCAGTATTTTATATCACCTCTTACCAGTGAATAACGAAATACCAGAACTGTCAGTGGCCATAATCCAAGCAATAATACATTGGGATTAAATTCAGGTGAGGTGAAGTTGTAATAATAAACGCCTTCAAGCAATACCACGGCGATCAGTGAACGTGCCTCATTCAACCATTCATGTGCGAGCTTCCAGACCGCCCAGAAACCTGCCACGATACAAAGCTGACTTAACAGAAAATAGGACCAGAGCTGATTGCCGGATAATGTAACCGCTATTTCAGCCAGCCATGCAGAAAGTGGCGGGTGGCGTTCATAGCCAAGCTGCCATTCATGTCCCCATGTGATGGTTTCTGATGCATCAATGGGCATGTTGGGATGAAACAGAACTGGCAGCAAGGTCCAGACAATCAAATGCAGAATAATAAAACGCCAGAATAGTTTTTGTGGATCACTATTAAGCGTTTGACAAAGCGCGTTAAACATTTACTTTAGAGCTTCAGTTTCTTAAAGATGAATTCAGGGATGTGCATAATAACTAACATAATAAAACGCCAGAACCACGGCAGGTAAACAACCTCTTTTTTCTTTTTAATAGCTCGGATGATGCCTTGGGCAATAGTTTCCGGTTTTGCCCATAATGGCCCTTTAGGAAATTCTTTTGTCATCGGTGTGTCAACAAATCCCGGCTTGATGGTTAAAACCTGTACATTACTGTCATGCAAACGATTGCGTAATCCCTGCATAAAGATGGAAACAGCCCCCTTGGCAGTTCCGTAGATATAATTGCTCTGACGACCACGATCTCCGGCCACCGATGAGATAACCGCAATCGTGCCGTTACGTTCATGTTCAAAATAATTGGCGCAGGATGTGAGCAATGAAAGAATGCTCAGACAGTTGGTATCCAGTTCCTTGTAGGTTTTATCCCATGATTGTTGGCAATCCGATTGATCGGGCAGGGTACCGTGTGCAACTAACACAATATCAAGGCCTGTCATGGCATCGACACATTCCTTAATTAAATCCTCATGCTGTTCGCTGTCTGTCATATCCAGTACTTTTGTATGGACAGAAGCAGCACCGCGGGTCTTGAGATCAGTTGAAATGATGTCCAGTTTTTCACTGTTGCGTGCAACCAGATATAAATCATTACCTTCAGAGGCAAATAATCGGGCTGTTGCGATAGCAATGGTGGAAGTAGCACCAATAATTAATATTTTACTCATCTATACAGTTACTCTACGCCAGAAGCTGGAAGAAAAATGGGGATCAATATATTGACTGAATTTTTCCCAGTTCGGATAAAAATGTTTGAAATTGTCGGCTGACATGCGTGCATCCTTGGCGGGGTATAGGCGTCCTCCCGCATTTTTTAAAAGTATATCGAGATTATCCAGCAGTTCGAATGTTTTTTTATACCGGTTAGGAAAGTCCAGTGCCAGTGTAATGCCGGGTTCCGGAAAGGACAGCATACCGGGCGAGCTAATATCACCAAACACTTTTAATACACTCAAAAAGGAGCCGGAACGGGCGCGACTGATCTCATTCAGGATATTACGTACAGCTTCCTTTCCATGTTCATGCGGAATAACACATTGGTACTGGAGAAATCCTGCCTTACCATACATTCGATTCCAGTGATTGATGCCATCAAGCGGGTAAAAAAACGGTTCGTAATGCTGTGTGCCTTGCCAACGCCGCAGAAACTGTTTGTTGTAATAAAGCAGATTAAACGCCTTGAGTGTGTAGCTGTTTAATAATGAAAAAGGCAACTCAACAGGAAAACCCGGTTTTCTTCCCGGTGAACGTGGTGGATCAGAACTCAGTTCAGTTGCATGATTGGCGCGTATGAAAAACCCGCGCCCCAATGCGTCACCTTTTGCCAGACAATCAATCCATGCCACGGTATATTCAAATAGATCATTGGATTCTTCAGAGAGTTCAAAAAATTCGTCAAGGTTGGAAAAACGGATAGATTCCACGTTCATGTGAGGAGTATGTATTTTTTGTAACCGGAGCTCTGCCCAAAGGATAACGCCGGTTAAACCTAGCCCGCCAATTGTGGCTTCATACATCTCCTGGTTCTCGGGTGGAGAACATACCAGTCGTGTTCCATCTGAACGCTGTAATTCAAATTGATTAACAAATCTTCCAAAAGTACCGTTGCGATGATGATTTTTGCCATGCACATCGTTGGCAATCGCGCCACCTACAGTGATAAATCGGGTTCCGGGAGTAACAGGTAAAAACCATCCCTTGGGAACAATCAGCTCCAGAATCTCTGAAAGTAAAACACCTGCTTCACACCGTAATATGCCTGATTCTGTATCAAAATGAATAAAGTGATCCAGTCCGCGTGCATCAAGCAGAATACCGTCATTATTTAAACATGAGTCACCATAACTGCGCCCATTACCAAATGGCAAAAGTGGTTTGTTTAAATAATTCGGCCAACTGTCTGTGAGCCAGTGCAGTTTATGTATTTCATGCTCTGCTCTGGGATAACCGCCCCATGATCGATAACGCGAATCACTCATGATGCCAACCAGAAAATAACAGCACCTATACAAGCTATCAAGATACTTGCGTAATCACGTAATGCAAACACCACCGGATCATCATGCATTTCACCGCGATGTGTTTTGAGCCAGATTCGGCTTATCCAGTATAGAAAGAGAGGGCAAAGTAGCCAGACATACTCAGGATGTGTGTAGAGTATCTTGATATTGGGGCTGTCGATATAAAGCGCCAGGATCAGGACAGAAATAAATCCACTTCCAATACCCATTGTACGTAATAAGGATAGATCACCGGATTGATATCCCCGACCGGCTAATTGACTCTTGTCAATGGACTGCATTAATAACAGTTCTGAGTAACGCTTGACCAACGCAAGACTAAAGAAAATAAAAATGGAAAAATTCAGCAGCCAGAATGATAGCTCTATATTCACCACATAGGCACCGGCGATTATGCGTAGGGTGTATAAGCCTGCCAACAATAAAACATCAATTAATGCGATAGATTTGAGTTTCAGTGAATAGCCCAATGTAACCGCAAAATAGAGACCAAGAACCATAAAAAACTGGATAGACAGTTGCATGGCAATAACGGTGCTTGCCAGCAACAATAAGGCCGCTATTATGATCCCGTGAATGACAGGAACACTGTTGGAAGCAAAGGGACGGTGACGTTTGGTAGGATGCTGTCTGTCCGCTTCCAGATCGGCCAGGTCATTAATCATATAAACTGCCGAGGCACAGAGTGAGAAAGAGAAAAAGGCCTCAATAAGTAAAATAACAGATTCTGTGTCAGCCAGCTTATGTGCGGTGATCAAGGGCACAAACAATAAAAGATTCTTTACCCACTGATGAAAACGAAAAAGTTTTAAATAAGCCATAGAATGAATTATATGTTAGTTCCGTTTATTGTCCCGTTCTTCTTTCCAGTAGCAACATGAAAACTATACCGATAACAACAGCAAACCATAATGTGGCTATACGACATACCAGCGTTGCTGTAATTGCGACAGGTATTGATACACCGGCAAGGATCAATAATCCTCCCATTGCCGCTTCGGCACTACCCAACCCACCGGGGATAAAGGAAATGGCGCCGGCAATCATGCTGGCGCCATAAATACCGATGGCGACGGGTAAACTGATTTCAGCGCCCAAAAACTCAAGAATATAATAAAAGGCGACACCTTCGGCTCCCCACGCAATAATACCTGTCAATAATGAGCCAAGCAAAATCCGGCGTTTCATTAAATCCAGAGAATGCTGAGCCATGCCGAGTAAATTTCCTACCAGTGATTTTTCAGATAATCGCAAATGACGTGACAACCAAAACCTGACTTTATCCATGACAGGATCTGTTGCGAGAATAATCAGTAGGGCAAAGACAAGAAAGGCGAACAGGTAGAAGCCCCAGTTGAAATCTTCAACCCAGTAAATCAGCAGTGCCGCCAGAATGAGCACGGCAAACACATCCAGAATACGTTCGGTAATCAAGGCGGCCAGACTTTGTTTATAACCGACGCCATATTGGTGTAAATACACGGAGCGAATTGCTTCACCTGCCTTCCCGGGTGTTGTTGTAAAAGCAAATCCCGCCAGATAACACATCAAGTTTCTGGAAACGGGGATGTGATAACCAAGAGCACCAAGGTATATATGCCAGCGAAAAAAACGCAGTGCATAGTTAAAAATTGATAATCCAAAAACAAGGATCAACTGCAGGAATGTGAATGAATTCAGTTTTTCGGTGATTTGCTGGTGATCAGAAAGTGCTATGGATGCGGCATACATGGCCATAGCTATAAGTGATGAAAAAATGAGCAACTGCCGCTTTTTCGTTTGCACGCTAAAATCCGCTTAATTAATGGTTGTTATTATTTATATATATCAGCAAGTTACAATCGCTAGTTAAAGTGGTTCTGCCCTCAATAATTCATCATTCTAACCGATAACATACATATTAATACGATAAATCATGTGTGAACCTAAATACAGTAATGGTACTCATAAGACTCATGACATTGAACGTCATTTATATACTGCGTTCTATTTACAGAAAGGCTCAACTCAAACCGTTGGGCCTGTTCTTTATTCTATGCGCCAGTTCTGTGTTTGCTGATGTCTATGGCATCAGTGAAAGTCTGCTCGATTACATAAACAGAAATTACGGCGATCAGGCTAAAACCAGACTGGTTGACTGGCGTGATATTATTCAGAAACAAAAATACAAAAGCCTGTCTGAGCAGGAAAAACTAAGTCTGGTGAATGACTTTTTTAATCAGGTCAGATTTGTAGATGATATTGATCACTGGAATAAAGAAGATTACTGGGCTACACCGATAGAAATGTTGTCAACCAATGGCGGCGATTGTGAGGACTTCTCAATTGCCAAATATTTTACGTTAAAGGCCTTGAACGTACCGGTTGACCGTATGCGTCTGACTTATGTTAAATCAATTGTGTTAAAACAGGCTCATATGGTGCTTGCCTATTACCCGACTCCTGATGCCGAACCCTTGATTCTGGATAACTTAATGGATGAAATTCGTCCTGCATCGAACAGAAAAGATCTGGTACCTGTTTACAGCTTTAATGGTGATGGCTTATGGTTGTCCAGAGAACGAGGAGAAGGTAAACGGGTCGGTGAGTCAAGTCGTCTGGGTTTATGGAATGAACTTGCAAAAAGGATGAAAAAAGAACAGGATTCCAAACGTTTACCAGAGGGGAAAAAATGAGTTTGTTCAAAAAATTGGGGATTGTTATCTCACTGCTCTTCCTGATGGTGTTCACGGGTACCATGTTTATCGGTGTTAATGCGACACGGATCTATATGCAGGAACAACTGACTTCCCATGCACAGGATGCCGCCACTTCTCTGGGCTTATCCATTACCCATGCTGTCAAAAGCAATGACAAGGCAACCATGGATACCATGGTGAATGCCATTTTTGACAGTGGCTATTATCGTGACCTGACGATCAAATCCATGAAAGACGAAGTGCTAATCAAAAAGGAATCGCCTGTCAGAATAGAAAATGTCCCGACCTGGTTCGTTAATGCGGTACCATTGGAGTCACCTCTCGGAACTTCCATAGTCATGGATCAATGGTCACAGATAGCACAAATCGAAATTCACAGTCATCCTGGTTATGCCTACATCAGATTATGGAACACTGCGCTTGAAACACTGACATGGTTCGGGATTGGGTGGTTAACAGCCATGCTTCTGGTAATGCTGGTGCTGAAAATCACGTTATTACCTCTGCGGCGCATGGAAGAACAGGCCATTTCAATCAGTAACCGTGATTTTGTTACAGTTGAAAAAATACCCGGCACAAGAGAATTCCGCCGTGTTGTAATGGCGATGAACAAGATGTCCGATTCCATCAAGACTATTGTTGAACAGCAAATCAAGCTGAGTGAAAGAATGCGTCAGGAGGCCAATCAGGACTCTCTGACCATGCTGGCGAATCGGCGCAGTTTTAATGCCAGAATGAAACAGCTTCTGGATTCGCCAGATCAGTTTGTTTTCGGCGCATTGTTATTACTGCAATTACCAAAGTTCAAAAAGTTCAATGAGCAAAAAGGGCATGAAAGCGGTGATGAATTACTGCGCAATATAGCCAAACAGTTAACTATTAATACTAAATTTCTCAGCAATCCTGTTATCGCAAGACTGGATGGCGCCAGTTTTGCAATTCTTGCCAGCGATTTAACACCACAGGAATCAGAGCAACTGGCTGAACAAATCAGGCAGGATTTAATTCGCATTCATAATATCAATGGTGAGTACGCAGCAAGCAATATCGGTGTTGTTTATTATGATCGCCGTAAAGGTGATAAACACACAGTAAGTGAATTGTTGTCAGAAGCAGATATGGCAATGCGAGCAGCACAAAAGCGGGGGGCCGACTGCTGGCACATGTATGCCAGAGAAAATCTTGGACGGGATGAAATCTTTACGGCACGCAAATGGAAAGAGATACTGGAAAAAACCATTCATTCACACGGGTTTACATTGCATGGGCAGCCGGTTGTTTCTGCCAAAACAGGTATTGCTCAACAGCGTGAGATATTTGCGCGTATTTCAGATGGCGATTCCCATTTTGTTCCTGCCAATGTCTTCATGCCTATGGTGGAACGTTGGGATCTTTCTGTTGATCTCGATATGTCTATTATCGAATCTGTTATCAAGCACATGAAAAACAGACCAACGGAAAGCATCTGTTATTCAATTAATATTTCACCTTCGTCAATACGCAGTCGTCGTTTTGCAGACTGGCTGGCAAAAATTATTATTGAGTCCGGTATTGCACCTGACCGGCTGCATTTTGAATCATCAGAAAATGGTGCCATCATCGATCTTGAGGCCTTGCATGCCTTTGCAGGCAAGATTCGTGCGACAGGTGTTGCATTTTCGCTTGATCACTTCGGTACCGGTTTCCGTTCATTTGGTTATTTGCGGGATCTCAAACTCTACTCAATCAAGATCGACGGCAGTTATATTCATGATATTGACAAAAACAAGGATAACCAGTTCTTTGTGCAATCACTGGTAGAAATTGCGCATGGGCTTGGTATTAAGGTTATGGCTGAATCAGTGGAAACACCGAATGAATGGGAAGAGTTAAAACGCATTGGTGTCGATAATATTCAGGGCTATATTAACGGCAAACCGGAGCCGCTAAAATAAAGTCCTTTTCAGTAGTCTTACTTAATCACTGAAGCACTTCCTTCGCCACGCGGGTCACTCGCTGCATAAACCTTATTCTCTTTTTTATCCCACATGATTGCCTGCATGTTGCCGTAACGCGCCTGATTATCACCATATGGAGATTGCAGTTTTTTTAACTCATGCCCCATTGCACCAAGTGTTTTGGCTTCATCCTCTGATATTGCATCAGGTTCATAAAAAATTATGTCTGGCAGGTATTGATGATGGTATCTTGACAAACTCACCCAGGAATCAGGTTTATTACCAGCCTTGAAATCGAGTGCGGCGAGTAAAACCATGGTTATGATGCGACTGCCGCCGGGAGTGCCAAGGATAGCCACACGATCATCCGTTTCCAGAAAGGTTGGAGTCATGCTTGAAAGAGGGCGTTTGTTTGCCGCAATTGCATTGGCTTCTGCGCCAATCAACCCATAGGCATTTGGTTCGCCGGGCTTGGCAGAGAAATCATCCATCTCATCGTTGAGCAATACACCACTGTCTCCGGCAACCAGGCCAGAGCCGAACGGATAATTAATTGTTAATGTGGCGGCAACACGGTTGCCTGATTTATCCAGAATTGAAAAATGGGTTGTGTGATGAGACGAATCCTTTGTTTTAATGCCCGGCAATGTATTGCTGGGCGTTGCTATGGTTGATTCAATACTCGAACGTAACCGGTCGGTGTATTCCTTGCTGAGTAATCGTGATGTCGGGATTTGTACAAAATCCGGGTCGCCCATATAAATCGCCCTGTCACGGTAAGCGCGGCGCATTGCTTCAACAACAAGGTGTTTTTTTTGTGCTGGTTCAGTTTTATCCAGATCATAACCGGAAAGTATATTAAGCATGCTCATGAGTACAATGCCGCCGGAAGAGGGCGGGGCTGCAGTGGTTACTTTTATTCCGTTGTAATTTCCTGTTACTGGTTCGCGTACCTTTAGCTGGTAGTTTTTTAAATCTGATAACTGCCAGATGCCGCCTGCATCACGAACGGCATCAACCATTTGTTTTGCCGTATCACCTTGATAAAAACTATGACCTTCGGTTTTGGCTATTTTTTCCAGTGTGCGTGCCAATTGATGTTGTTTAATCACCCACCCAACCGGTGGCACCTGATTTTGATGCAAGAAGATCTGCGCTGTTGAAGGATAACGCTGAAGAAGCTTTAGTCGAAATTGCGCCCAACGGCGATAACGCTCTGTTACCTCAAAACCATCTTGTGCATATTTTATAGAAGGGGCTAAAGTAACTGAGAGAGGAAGGCGGCCAAAATGTTTTGCCATATAAACAAGGGCGGCTGGCAATCCCGGTATACCCGCAGACAGCGGTCCTTCCATTGAAAGTGATGTGTTTACTTTACCTTCTTTATCGAGATACATATCACGACTGGACTTGGCAGGTGCGGTTTCGCGTGCATCAAGCATAACATTGTCGCCATCCTTATTTTGTAACAGGAAAAACCCACCTCCACCCAGGCCGGATGAATAAGGCTCCACAACTGCCAAAGCAGAGGAAATCGCGATAGCGGCATCAAACGCATTACCACCGGCACCAAGGATTTGCTCACCCACCTTTGTGGCCAATGGGTGGGCTGTTGCGATGGCGGCTGAAGGAGGGGACTGAGAATGACCGGAAACAGGTGTCAGTATCAGGAAAAATGCGTAAGATAATGTCAGTAATTTCTGGTGCATATCGGGGATTCTCGACTCATTATAAGCTCATAGTTGATGACATTAACCATAACATCCTGTTGTTGCAAGATAACTTACAATCTACAAATAACAGGCCTATAATGGTTAAGGTTGTCAGGGAAATGATGGTTGCCAACATAATAACAAGCAAAACGGGCGGCAAGAAGGGACATAACCAGGGCAGTAATGAAGGTGGAGAAACATGATAAAAGTATTATTGGTTGATGATCATCATCTGGTTCGTACAGGGATTGTATATTTACTCAATGATGTGCCGGGGATGCAAGTAGTAGGTGAAGCTGATTCTGGCGAAGAAGCCATTGAAATTGTCAAAGATATTAAGCCGGATGTTATTTTGATGGATCTTAATATGCCCGGCATGGGGGGGCTTGAAGCAACTCGCAAGCTACTTCATACCAATCCTGAACTTAAAATTATTATTGTTACCGTTTATGGCGAAGACCCGTTTCCTGCGCAACTCCTGAAAGCTGGGGCACATGGTTATGTAACCAAGGATTGTGATGCAGGCGAACTGGTTAAAGCCATACGTCGTGTGAATGACGGACAACGCTATATCAGTTTTGAAGTCGCACAAAAACTGGCACTAACCTATATCCCGGGACAGGAAAACACATCACCTGTTGAATTACTGACTCATCGTGAGCTTCAGGTCATGATGATGCTGGCAAAAGGACAAAAAACACAGGATATTTCCGATCAGCTTTGCATTAGTCCAAAAACAGTCAGCACCTACCGTTATCGTTTGTACGAAAAGCTGGGGGTTGAAACTGATGTCGAGCTTGCGCATCTGGCACTAAGACACGGCATTCTGGATAGCAACCCTGAAAAACCGGCAATAGAAGGTAATCGGTATTAAAAATTTTCTCCCTGTTAAGGCACAGGGTAATAAAACATGACTATCACTACCGGTTTTGATCAGAACTGCAAACGTTGTAAGCGACTGGCCGATTTTCTTCGCGACAGTAAAAACAAGTTTCCGGATTATCATTGTGCGCCTGTTGCTCCTTTTGGTCCCAAAAACATCAAATTACTTATCGTAGGTCTTGCGCCGGGCTTGCACGGAGCCAATGCAACAGGACGTCCATTTACCGGAGACTTTGCCGGAATTCTGTTATATGAAACATTGCATAAGTTTGGTTATGGCAACAAGACTGTATCCGAGTCATTGAATGACGGTCTTAAGCTAAAAGACTGTCGTATTACCAATGCCGTTAAATGTGTGCCTCCTCAAAACAAACCCACAGGAGAGGAGATCAAGATTTGTAATGAATTCCTGCACAATGAATTGGCCGAATTAAAACCGGGAACAGTCATTCTGGCACTGGGTGGTATCGCGCATGCTTCGGTATTGCGTGCGGCAGGCTTGAAACCTAAAGACGGTAAATTTGGTCATGGCAATATCCATCATCTTCCTAATGAATTGATATTAATCGATTCATATCACTGTAGCCGCTACAATACCCAGACACGTCGTTTAACTGAAAAAATGTTTCATGCCGTATTTGAAAAAATAGAATCACTTAAATCCTGATATGACCGACTGCAAGTTTGACGCCAAGGCTTTTGTCAAAACATTGCCGGGCAAGCCCGGTGTATATCGCATGCTTGATGAAAACGGAGGAGTGATATACATCGGTAAGGCACGTGATCTGAAAAAACGGGTATCCAGTTATTTTACACGCGGTTCGCAAGGCGCAAAGACAAAGGCCATGGTGCGGCAAATATGCAATATCAACATCACGATCACCCATACTGAAAACGAAGCACTCATCCTTGAAAACAACCTCATCAAGGAGTCGCGACCCAAATACAATATCCTGCTACGTGATGATAAAAGCTATCCATTTATTTATCTTTCCGGCCATGATTTTCCACGACTTGGTTTGCATCGAGGTACAAGAAAGGCAAAAGGGCGTTATTTTGGGCCATATCCAAGTGCCGGTGCGGTAAGAGAAAGCCTAAACCTGTTGCAGAAACTGTTTCCAGTGCGTCAATGCGAAGACAGCTATTATAAAAATCGTACGCGGCCTTGTTTGCAATACCAAATCAAGCGATGCACGGCCCCTTGTGTTGGTCTGGTAGATAAATCCGGCTATGCCGATGATGTACGTCATGCCGTCATGTTTCTGGAAGGGAAAAGTCATGCGGTGATAGATGAGTTGGTCATGAAAATGGAGCGCGCATCTGATTCGCAGGATTATGAAGCGGCTGCCTGCTATCGTGATCAGATAGCATCGCTTAAACGAGTGCAGGAAAAACAATATGTCAGCGGTGATGATGGTGATTTTGATGTTGTTACCTGTTATGTAAAAAACGGTATCGCCTGTGTGCAGGTCGTCTTTATTCGTGGTGGCCGTCATCTGGGTGATAAAACCTTTTTCCCTAAACTGACGCTGGAATCCACTGTGCAAAATGTGCTTGGGGTCTTTCTGGCGCAATATTATCTGGATAAAAACAAACCTCCCGTCATTTTGGTGAATGAGCCACCGGAAAATCAGACTATGCTGGAGCAAGTGCTCAGTGAACAGGAAAACAGGTCTGTCATCATCAAAGATAAATCACGTGGCGATCAGGCGCGCTGGGTCAAAATGGCGCTCACCAATACCGAACACGCCTTATTAAGATATCTGGCAAACAAAACTAATATTCTGCAACGTTTTGAGCATTTACAGGATGCACTTAAACTGGCTAATCAGCCACAACGACTGGAATGTTTTGATATCAGTCATACCATGGGAGAAGCCACGGTTGCTTCCTGTGTTGTGTTTGATATTAACGGGCCGGTCAAAGATGATTATCGTCGATTTAATATTGAAGACATTACACCGGGAGATGATTATGCCGCCATGCGGCAGGCCTTATCGCGTCGCTATAAACGATTGAAAAATGGTGAAGGCAAATTGCCTGATATGCTTGTTATTGATGGTGGCAAGGGGCAGATTAGTCAGGCGCATTCGGTGCTGGAAGAATTACAAATTAATGATGTATTGATTCTGGGTGTTGCAAAAGGGCCTGGCAGAAAGCCGGGGCTTGAGACGCTGTACTTGTCCGGTTCTGGCAAGCCAATTATACTGCCAGCCGATTCGCCGGCCCTGCATCTGATTCAGCAAATCAGGGATGAGGCACATCGATTTGCAATCACTGGGCATCGTCAAAAACGTTCACGTAGTCGCAAGACTTCATCACTGGAAAGTATTCCGGGATTGGGACCAAAACGCAGACAACAGCTGCTAAACCAATTTGGCGGCTTGCAGGAAGTGGCACGAGCCGGGGTGGAAGATCTGGCAAATGTGAAAGGGATCAGTAAACAGTTGGCACAAAAGATCTATGATGTATTTCATTGAGACAAGGGCACTATACTACTGTGATGAATTTACCCAATAGCCTGACATTATTCCGAATCGCACTGATTCCGGTATTTGTCGTGGTTTTCTACCTGCCATTTAACTGGTCCTACGTAGCCACGGCCTTTATTTTTGCGCTTGCCGCCTCAACAGACTGGCTTGATGGTTATTTGGCCAGAAGCATGAATCAGACCTCGGCCTTTGGTGCTTTTCTCGACCCGGTTGCCGATAAACTCATGGTGGCCACTGCACTGGTTTTGCTTGTCCAGCAGGAATCCACTGCCTGGCTAACTATTCCGGCACTCATCATTATTGGTCGGGAAATTGCGATTTCCGCTCTCAGGGAGTGGATGTCGACACTGGGGGAGAGCGCCAGTGTGGCGGTTTCCTATATCGGCAAAATCAAGACATTCGCTCAAATGTTGGCCATTTTCCTGCTTTTACTCCATAACCCGGTAGCTGATTTTCCTGTTCGGGAAGTGGGCTATGTACTGATCTATGCCGCCGCGGCGCTGACACTCTGGTCAATGGTCATTTATTTACGGGCGGCATGGCCAAAACTACTTGGAAATTCGGATAATTAGTTCATTTTTGGTTATTTTTTTAAGTTTCAGTCTTGCCTGAACCCTGCTATATCCGTAGAATGGCGCCTCCAATATTTTGGATGATTTGCGGGAATAGCTCAGCTGGTAGAGCACAACCTTGCCAAGGTTGGGGTCGCGAGTTCGAATCTCGTTTCCCGCTCCAGATTTAAGTGGGGACAGATATTTCTGTCCCCATTCTGTTTATGGCTGAGTGGCAGAATGGCTATGCAGCGGATTGCAAATCCGTGGACCTCGGTTCGACTCCGGGCTCAGCCTCCACTTTTGCCCTGACTCATCGGAGATGAGTAGGGTTGCCTTGACCCGGAAGGGTAAGGTACTCATAACGAACCTCGAAGAGGTTCTATGAGCTGTCGCTCAATTACTCCCCCATACCAACCCTTCCAGCAAACATTGTCTACTGCATTCAATCAAATGTTAATGTAAACTACGCCCGTCATCTGCAGCCCGGGTGGCGAAATTGGTAGACGCAAGGGACTTAAACATTTTGAGCACCCGTTTCGGAAACGATCGGTGTGAATGGAGTCAAATTCGGGGAAACCTCAGCATTTATGATAGTGGCAATCCCGAGCTAAGTTCTGGATTTATTTTTACCCCTGTAAGTAGGGGTGAGGGCGTGGCAATTAGGACATAGAAGACGAAGATTTTTTAAATCGTTATCTTTATTGTTGCCATTGATGTGGTCAAGCTCAAGCGGAATTGGCTTATTAAGCCATGAAGTACCATAACAACATGCACATTTATGCTTAAATATCCCTTCTTTCAAGAGACGGTTCTTAAGCTTGAATGATTGAATGGCTAGTTCGTTATTAAGGTATTTTTCCAAAGGAACTTTGGCAGGGAGATTCTTGCCTTTATTCCATGCTTGCCCCCTGAAATGGGATATATCTAATTCAAAGTGATTTATCGCTTTTTTGAGGATACTGTAATTGCCTCCGTAAGGAGATACATTGAGCTTTAATAATACTTGCCTAAGGGATGTTGAATTTTGTACAGCATTCTGAAGGGCTGTTTCAGTATATTTATAAAGCTTCATATGGATACTCCTTTATCCAGAAAAAGTGTAGAGACTTGACGGCTCCTGCCTAAGTTATGTGATATAGCATAATACGGTAAAGAGAAAGTCCAGACCACAAACGTAGGAATACGGCAGTGAAAACTGTAGCGGGTAAGAAAATCCCTCGGATGAATAATCCGTGCCGGTTCGACTCCGGCCCCGGGCACCATCTCTTCTTAAAACTCCACGATTAAGCCATTCCTGCTACAGTATTTTTTCGAATGGTAATTTGGCTTAAAACGTGTGAAACATGCAAATTTAGGCTTGGTCATGGCCATGTTATAACTACCACACAAAATACCATGCAATATAACGGGTTTACCCAACCAAAATAGTAGGTTATTATATACCCATATATTATTGCTGACAGTGGGTCAGCATATGATTTTGGTATATGAGATAACAAGGGGACAAGATTATGGAATTACAAGTTGATGGTGAAGGTTTTTTGGTTAACCGTGATGACTGGAGCGAAGAAGTAGCACGTGAAATGGCTGCGCGTGATGGTATTGAAGCGACAGATGAAATCATGAATTACATTATTGAAGCCAGAAAGATGTTTGAAGAAAATGGTGTGGTACCGCCAATCCGTAAATTCTCAAAGGCGATGAATACTGACAGCAAGCACCTTTATGAGGTTTTTCAAAAAGGTCCTATGAAGCTAATCTGTAAATGGGGTGCCTTGCCCAAGCCAACCGGTTGCGTCTAGTTTAGGCTTAATTCTTCTGATGAAACCTCGCACCATTCACCGGGTGCGAGGTTTTTTATTGTCAGGTTGCCGATTGAATACCTGATCAATCTCAGAGTAGGGTGACCAATAGCCGCCGTCATGCGTCTAACCTGACGATTTTTTCCTTCACGTATTGATAATTCGAGCCAACTATCCGGTATGTTTTTTCTGAAACGGATAGGGGGATTACGTGACCAGATCATTGCTGGTTGTTCGATAACCTTCACGCGTGCCGGTTTGGTCATACCGTCCTTAAGGCGAACACCACTGGTGAGTTGTTTGATTGCTTCAGTATCAGGAACACCTTCAACCTGAACCCAGTATGTTTTCCAGAGCTTGTGTTTCGGATGAGCAATGCGTGACTGTAGTTTCCCATCACCTGTTAGTAGCACCAGACCTTCACTGTCCTTGTCCAGACGGCCGGCAGCATAAACCTCATGTACCGGAATGTAGTCGGCCAGCGTCTTGCGCCCGTCACTGTCAGTAAACTGGCATAACACATCATAAGGCTTGTTAAAGAGAATTAGTCTGGACAATGGTTTTTATTAGCCCTTATCCATTCCTTCAGATTTTCAATAGGCATTGGTTTGGCAATCCAGAAGCCTTGCGCGAAATCACAACCTATTTCTTTCAGGTAATGCCATGTTTTTTCATCTTCTATACCTTCAGCCACCACCTGAATACCCAGACTTTGCGCCAGCATAATAGCTGCATTGGCAATGGCAGCATCTTTTTTATCATGAGTGATATTGGTAATGAATGTCTTGTCAATTTTCAGCTCACTGACGGGAAGATCCTTTAACTTGAATAAGGAGGATAATCCGGTACCAAAATCATCAATAGCGATCCTAAAACCCATTAGATGCAGATTATGCATGTTTTTTGTTGAGAGCCGGGAATCACTCATCATGGCACTTTCGGTAATTTCCAGTTTTATCGATTTGTTTTCAAGTCCATGCATATTAATCAGCGAGCTGAGTTGTTCGGATATTCCTTCATCATTAAAAAGTGGAGGAGAAAAATTAACCGAAATTGATGTTATAGCGCCTTTTCTTAAAAGCTCACTGCATTCAGCCAATGATTTACCCAGTATCAGGTTTGTTAACGGTTTTATAAGGCCTATTTGCTCTGCCAGAGGGATAAAAACAGAAGGGGAGATAAACCCGTGTAATGGATGCTTCCATCTTGCCAGTGCCTCGACTCTGAATACAGAAGGATCATTCAGACTGACAATAGGCTGGTAATGAACAGATAAGTAGGCACTCTGAATTGCATCGCGTAAATCTGTAATCAGCTTTACCTTTTCAGCACTTGATTCATCCTGCCCATGATCATAAACACTGACACCGGTCTTTCTGGACTTGGCATGATACATTGCAACTTCCGCATGCCTTAACAGTTCTTCAGATGATTTGGCATGAACAGGGAACTGAGCCACCCCAATACTGGCATCTAGTGATAACCTGAAAGTATCAAACTCAAAAGTTTTGGACAGGCTGTTTCTGATATTTGTTGAGAAACGCATTACTTCTTTTTCCGAGTATCCGGGAAGCAGGATCGCAAACTCATCCCCCCCCAGACGGGCCACAAAACTGTTTGTGATCACAGCTGTAAGATATTTGAGTCTTTCTGCAATCGTAAGAAGTAATGAATCACCCACTTCATGTCCAAGCCCATCATTGATTTCCTTGAAGTGATCGATATCCATTATAATCAGTGAAACGGGGTTTTCTTTTTTTACATGCTTCTCAATCTCATCATAAATCGCATTTCGGTTTGCCAATCGGGTCAAATCATCATGTGTTGCCTGGTATTTTATTTTTTCAACATATGCCTTTTGTTCACTGATATCACGCGCAACCGCAATCACCATATTGCCACCCTCGATATCAACCTTTTGCATACTGATTTCTATCCAGCGCTCGATACCTCTGGGTGGAGAGATAAATAACTCCCTGATCACACCTTCACCCTGAAGTGTTCTGTCAAAGTTTTCCCTGAAATCTCTCGCAGTGATATCTGATCCAAATAATTCAGTTATGGGAATGCGTTTGTTATGTCGAGTCAACTCGTTCTCGGGAACACCAAGCCATTTTTGCATTTGCTGATTGCAAACCAGAAACTTCATTTCATCACATAAAACAAAAATGGCATCATTTGCGCTGTCCATATAGGCGCGCAAAAGCTCAGCATAAAACTGGGCATCTTCAGACATTAATTCTTTTTCTGTTCCCATAGTCATATGCCCGTCAGGGTTTTATTAACACACCATTAAAACGGAAAAAATTCCTTGTTTGCAAAAGGAAAATAAAATTTACAACTGCCAATATACTGATATATAGAAAAGGGAAATGATGATGGTAGCACCGAAAGAACTTGATTTGTGTATACATTGTGTCCATTTAGGAGATCCTTCCTTTTGCACTGATCAGGTTAAACAACGTATCACAATGGGTTCCATCGAAATAGTTCAGGATTGCAATGGTTATTGCTCCAAAAGATCCAGTGAAACCCATAAGGCGGTAGAGTTATAAATCATAATATTCAGTATCGTTAAAATGTTTTTTATCTTTAGTAAGGATAGATAAATTTTCAGACCAGCGCTGTTCAATAACAATGCCTGTATGTACCAACAAGCTCGTGAATAAATATGAGTATAGGCACCTCAAATCCGTCCTTTGGCACGCCATTTTAAGATTGCCGTGATTGATATATCTCATCAGGAGTGGAGGAATATAGGGCAATCTTGTTTAAAATCCGAATAACCATATTAAAGATAGGATAAGTGCCTGATATATGTACTAAACTTTTCGAAAAAAGATTAAATTTCTTACA
The DNA here is from genome assembly GCA_029882995.1 of Gammaproteobacteria bacterium. Taxonomy (GTDB): domain Bacteria; phylum Pseudomonadota; class Gammaproteobacteria; order DAOVJZ01; family DAOVJZ01; genus DAOVJZ01. Next base: position 78,359 of record JAOUJV010000001.1, read on the forward strand.
CAGATGCCTTGAAATATCCTATATTCCCTGCAATACTTCTACTTTAAATACGGTCTTCAGATTTTTCTGACAAGGTTTTCAGAATATGGCTAATAAAAGAATAATTAGAAAAGCTCCTCAACCCGTTTTAGACTCTATTACGAGTAAAATCATAGAGTTCGGTTCAGATGCAGACCTGCATCGTCAAACCGGCATTCCTCAACCTACCATTACAAGATTAAGGCATCAGGGGATTAATAACCCTTCAATAGATTTATTGCTCGATCTTGCTAAAGGTCTGGATAAGAGCCTGGATGAGCTGGTTGGGCTGACTTCCTCTGTGTCTACAGATACCGCTGTAACACAATAGATCAAAATAATCCTCCACTAATAGTGCGTTAATATATACGCATATTAAATGTGTGCGTAACAAAATGTTTACGCATAACACCATCGTTATTGTATTAATTCTTGACCACAGTTGTCGTTGTACTTGATACCCGCAAAGAGTCGGGTCTCATATTCAGGAGAACTGTTAATGAAAGAAGCCAATACAAGCAATATAGATGGGTTAAAGGATTTTTTACCGGGTATTAAAGACAGCAAACACCCTGTACCTGAACATCACTTTCATGCAGCCACTGGGCGCATGGATAAACTCAGAAATATAATTGAAAAATATCCATACAAGGTTAATGAGGCCGACTCAAGAGGGCAGGTAACGCTGGTTTGGCCGATTTTTACCGGACAGATTGATGCCGTCAGATATTGTCTTGAAATGGGCGCCGATCCCTTTTTGAAATCACATCCAGAGGCTGCATCACCTATGGAAGCTGCAGAAACGATGCGTAATGTTTCTGAAGCACATAATGAATGCTTTGAATTGGTCAAGAATGCGGCACAAGCAATCCTCTGCAAAAAAACGGATGGTACATCAACAAAATTCACCGTGAATAACGTATCAATGGAAATGGCACCAGGTTATTAAGACCTGGTGATCAGTTATGTTTAAGACAGTAACAATTCCTATCGTGTCTAATGACAAAATAGTTGATGTTACACAGATCAAGATATACGGAAACTGCCCTGAATGTGGTGGCCAAAGAGGGCAGTCAATGCCGCGCTTTTTCTGGGAAGAAAACCATGTATATGAATGTGATGGCTGGGAAAATCCTTGTGGCCATATTGATTATTACGAGGCTGTCAGGAATGAATCTGAGCAAATTCTTTCCTATCAGAGCCTGATGGATTCAGTATTTACAACAATATTTGAACAGTCTCAATTATCAGCAATAACCGAGAATGAGATTAAACACTGCAAGAATATGCTGCTGGACTACCTAACAAGAAATAAATCGTCCGATATACAAGCCAAGAAAGCGGGGTAAACAAACACGCAGAAGCACGCCTTTATATGTGTAAGGAGAAATAAACCCTATTTAACATAATATACATTATACGCACCAAGAAATAATCGGTAAACCTAGGATATGGCAATATTAAGGTGTTTCAGGTCTTCTGGTCGGTCTATGTCCTGTCTTGATTCTAGCTGCTTCCAGCTCCACCCCAGGTCATTGAGTTTTTGTCTGGTTTGGCTGAACACTTGGGATGTTCCCCAATCAATACCTCTAAACAAATCAGGCTCACATTGTTTTAAACCAATAAGAACATAACCACCGTCATTGGCCGGCTGAATTACAGCATCATTACCGTTCTCCAGGGCCAGCATCGCGTGTTCAAGATCGTTGTCATCCAGCTCAGGGCAATCTGTACCGATGATGATTGCCCATTTTGAATGCTTGAGCGTGGCCGTTATGGCATTTTCCATTCTTGCACCAAGATCACTACCAGTCTGATTTTTTAGAACAACCGGGAATTGTTGGGCACAGTCGTTAAAAAAAGAATGATGGCTATCTGGTGCGCACCATAATTCTACCGGCAGCAGTTGTTGAGCTGTGAATTTGGATAGCGTGTTTTTGATAAGTTGCTGAGATAACCCTGCTGCCTGTTCAGCTGTAAGAGCTGGAATAAGTCGTGTTTTAACTTTACCTGCTGTCGGTGCCTTTGCAAAAATGATAAGCCTGCCATTTGGGTATAACATTATATTTGTATTCCCTTTCTCATTCCTTCTTCAGGTGGCTTGAGATTGTTTTACCCAATAAAATCAGGTCAACAGGCTTGGTAAGATAGTCATTCATGCCGGCGGCAATACATTTTTCGTGCACACCTGACATAGCATCAGCAGTCAAGGCAATAATAGGAATGGGGTTTGATGCCGTAATATTAATTTCCGGCATTCCAGACGATTCCATTTCACGAATTCTTTGAGTTGTGACATAACCATCCATAACCGGCATATTGCAGTCCATAAGAACAAGACTAATTTTTTCCTCGTTCAATTTGCTTATTGCCTCTTCACCATCAAAGGCACCCAAGGCATCATAGCCGAGCGTTTGTACCATTCTAATAAGTACTTTCTGGTTTATTGCATTGTCATCAACAACAAGAATATTTTTTTTCACAACAAATCTGCTTTATTTGTATATATCAGACAATTTAACCGGGCTAACACCAATAAAATACAGGAATCTCAACCACCACATTAGCAACATAGTTTTAACAACCCCTTTTTGATCCCAGCGACGACCTGAAGTTAACATAGGGATCGTAATGCAGGCCGGTAGTTCTGTCTTTTTTAATTGTTTGCTTATTGCTATATCTTCCATTAAGGGAATGTCCGGATAGCCGCCATGTCTCATATAAGTTTCTTTTTTAACAAAAATACCTTGATCACCAGTGCAAATACCGGTGATTCTTGATCGTAAATTCATCATGACTGCAATTATTCTAAATAGCCATGACTTTCCACTAATAGTAACATCAAACCTTCCCCACGATTTTTTAGTCAATGCTTTTTCAATCATATGATCAGCATTTTGCGGAGCAATAGTGTCTGCATGAATAAACCAGAGCACATCTCCGTGAGAAGCGGTAGCGCCGGCATGCATCTGGCATGCCCTTCCCTTTCTGGTCGATAGAACGATATCGCATAATGGTTTCGCTATTGATTCGGTGCTGTCTGTACTTCCACCATCAACCAGTATGATTTCATGACCTCGTTGACGAAACGTTTGTAAGCTGGAGAGAGTTTGAAGAATGTTCTTTTCCTCATTTAGAGCGGGAATTATAATTGAAATAACCATATTTTAATTAAATGCCCCACCGCAACTGGATCCATTGCCTGCAGTACAGCCATAACAATGATCGCCAATTGAAATTGTGGAGTCTTTTAAATTTTCAATATCAATATTGCTTATGTGTGCCGGAGTATTTCTAACATTGATGGGCATACCAAGCATTTGGTTAAAGTCGCAATCGTAGAGATACCCTTGCCAGTCTATACTAACAAGAGAACGGCACATTACAGAATCAATATTGTTTTCTCTGTGAGATAACTTCAGAAGATCCATGTATTCACTGAACTTTCCTTTTGAAATGAGTGTGCTACCAAAACGTTGGATAGGCATATTAACCAGCGTGTAAAGCCGATTAAATTCTATATCATGGTTTTGTTTCAGTTCGCGCTTGTAGTCCTGTTCGAGTGATGCCTGCTCAGGTGGCAAAACGGGGCCAACAGGATTAAACATGAAATCAAGAATTAATCCGGTATCTTTTTTGCCATAACCTGCCTGATTCAGTTTCTTCAAGGCGGAAATGCTTTTATCATAAACCCCTTCCCCGCGTTGATTATCGACGTTGTCTTTTAAATAACAGGGTAATGATGCGACGATCTCAACCTGATGTTGAGCAAGAAAATCAATGGTGTCTTCCTGACCGGGTTCAAGCAGGACGGTAAGATTGCAACGATTAATTATGCGCAGTCCCATTGCGAACGCTTCCTTGACCAAATAACGAAAATTAGGATTAAGTTCGGGCGCCCCTCCTGTTATATCTATATTTTTCACCCCTTCCCTGTCAATAAAGGCGAGAACCTGATCAATTGTTTCTTTGTTCATTACTTCAGTGCGTCTTGGTCCTGCATTTACATGGCAATGCAGGCATGACTGGTTACATAGATACCCTATGTTGATTTGCAGGGCATTAATAGATAATCGTTTAATATCAGGAAAATCTGTTGATTCAAGATATGGCAGTGTGGCACGCATAAAGATTTATGGTTTAATAAAATTCAGGATATGTTCGGCGACATCATCAGCAAATAAATCACGGAAAAAATGATCAGCCCCCTCAATCTTGACCAGTTTAATTTTTTTCTCATCTGCCAGTGGTTCGACTTCTTCAATAACGTTTGTGACTATTGAATCTTCAGTGCCTGCAAATACAAGCACTGGTTTATTTATACGGGGTAAGTGGTATGCCGTATTCAGGCGTGGTTCATTACCATGGTATGACACAAAAGAAGCTGCCTGCGCTTTAGTGTCGCGACAATAGACAAAATCTACATTTTCCATCCATGCCTCAGGGTTGCCATCAGAAACAAGTTTTTCTGCGTTGGCGATAATCGGTGAAATGTCTTTTTTGAAAGCGCGCTCATAATATTTATCAGCACGTTCCTTGTCCCAGGTCATGGGGGCAATTAATATCACTTTTGGCACGACTGGATCAGGTCGTTCAGCTGCATGCCATGCAATCTGATTGCCTCCGCGAGAGTGTCCTAACAGATAAATCCTGTTAGCTCCTTCTTTTTTCAACCACGCAATCCATGCATCAATTTCATCCAGTGCGTCTTCATGTTTATGCGTGTGTGGTGTCGGGCAATCATAAAGACCCTTTCGGTCAGAAATCCCAAGCCCCAGTGTTATAGACAAGGAGTTTTGCCCTTGTTCTTTTAAGATCGATTGTAATGATTGCAGTATTTCCAGTTCGCCATGTGCTAGCGTGCCGTGCAGCATGAGAAACACACCATCACTCAATGTCTTGCCTTCGGCAACTTCAAGATTGGCATTCAACTTGATTTTCTGGAACGGAATCTGAACATCCATGGAAAAAACAGCCTTTGTTGGCAGCAGGAAACACACAAAAAACAAAACCAGTATTCTGTTAATTATTACATTTTTCATAATGACTTGCTATCAAGATCTTAAAAAACCATTATCTTGTCAGCTCCTAGTGTTTTATCTGCGAGTTCGTCCATTGTACTACGTTTTGCGCCATCCATAATTTCATTATCTGTAATACCGCGTGCATCCATACATGTTCCGCATAGCAATAATGTCCCTTTTCTTACAATGGGTTTCAACATTACCTCAATATTATAATAGCCGCTTGGTGTTTTCTGACCAGACTTGGCACATAGAACAGCATCTGCCATTAAAAAAACAGCCAGTTCAGTTTCTGGATCTTTTTTCAGTATGGCTGATGCCATACGTATCCCGTTGTAACTTCGTTCTGTACCATATGGTGGATCATTTAATATGATTAATATTTTCATTTTTCCTCCAGAAACAATGTGGAGCGTATTAACTTGCTGACTTATTTCTTAATTTCATAATAAATCGAGGCAGAAACATGATTGTTGCCAGAAGCGCAAGACCTAGCAGCCCTTTCTGAACCAAGTCTTCCCCGCCAGCGATAGCTTCACGACCTGCATACCCAATCCATGTGTATGCAAAGGCGCCGGGTAACATGCAAATGTAAGTGGTCACGATATAATGAACCGGGTTGATTCGGGTTAACCCCAGTGCATAATTCAATATATTGAATGGGAACAAAGGAACAAGACGTGTAAAAGCGACAAATCGCCAACCTTCGTTTTCAACGCCATCCATCAGGTATTTGAGTTTTCCGCCTGTTTTCTTTTTCACCCAGTCTGCAGCAAGATAGCGCGACACAAAAAATGCCAATGTTGCACCCAGTGTTGCACCAGTCAGATTAAAGAGTGTTCCCCACAATGGTCCAAATATTGCACCGCCAGCTAATGTAATGATTGAACCGGGAAGAAAAAAGACCGTTGCAACGGCGTATGCTGCCATAAATAATACAGGTGCAAAATCACCTAGTTGTTCAAACCAGATTTTAATCTCTGCTTCATTAAAGTGTTCGCGAAACACAATAGCAAGCGCAATACCTGAAACAAGGAGAATAAAAATAAGGGTTCGAATAATATTACTCTTGTTCATTATCGCCCCATTGGCGACGGTTAATCGCATAATCGGAAATCTTGCCAATGAATGGCATAATCAATATGCCGCTCAACCAGGAACAATGTTTGCTGTCACGGTAAGAGCGAATACCAATCGTCATGCCAGCATGACCGCCTCTCGGTTGTGCACGATAGGTACCAAATAGACGATCCCACCATGGGAGACTAAAGCCGAAATTGCTGTTGGCCTCATCATCTGCAATAGAATGATGCACTCGGTGCATATCCGGTGTGACAATAAATGAACGCAGGATTTTATCAATCGCTTCCGGGATGCGCACATTGCTGTGATTAAACATGGCAGTCGCATTCAAAATAATTTCAAACATAACTACTGCCACGATCGGTGGGCCAAGTAGCAAAATAACAGCAAACTTGATCCCCATCGAAAGGATAATCTCTAATGTATGGAATCGCGCACCTGTCGTTACGTCATAATCCAGATCAGCATGATGCACCCGATGCAGACGCCA